>NZ_MNQN01000045.1:666-26900 GCF_001915455.1 Bacteroides sp. 43_46
TTTCCTCTCCAGCCACTTCAACACGATATTGATTGCCTATAAAACTGAAATCCTGCCCAAAAGTCATAATAAACTTCTTCACGTTGGCAACAATCGACTTTTCTACTATCTTTTCGTCTAAATCCTCTTCCTGCTCATCCAGTTCCTCCACATTGATGAAATCAAGCAAGTATTCATCTTTAAATGAACAAACAGCTTTTAGAGCTTGCTTAGTATCAGGCAATGTTTGTGCGAAATTGTTAGGCAAAGTTCCCCGGTGGCTGTACAGGTCTGCTTTTAAGTAATCCCTTAAAGTGTATTTACTCCAATAGCGAATAGCGCACTCATGTATATAAAATAGCCTTGCTTCCAAAGTCTTAGCTTTGGATATTATTTCGGTATGATGACTAAAACCGATTGAAAGGAAATCAGCCCAATTGAATTCATCAGCCAGTGGCTGGCGAATTACGCTCAACAGCAATTTTTCATCTAATACCAAATCGCCAGCCAATGGCTGGCGATTTAGAACAGGTTCCCATTCTTCATAGAAAACTCGCATATTCTTTATATTCGAAGTTGAAAATCCCCTTAGCCCCGGCAATTCTTTTTGCAACAGAGAAGATATTTGCTCTATTGCTCCTTTACCCCAAAAGCCTATACGGGAATTTTTCGACACGTAACGTCCGATGCCGTAATAAAGAGATAGCTGTTCTTTGTTCACCGATGTGGCTGCACGGTACTGGCTGCGCAGAATAGCTTCTTTTATGGTCTTTACTGCTTCTCTATAATTCTGATTTATATCCATTTGCGTTTTGTTATATGTGACAAAAGTACAAAAATAAGGAGGTGTGTCAAAATGCACACCTCTTTTTTTTATGCACAAAGCCCCGACTTTCACAAGCTGGGAGATTGGAAACAGAGTTCAAAACAAGATAGTCTTGCTTGTCAAGGTCGGGATAATCGGGACAACTTTTCTGCCGTAAAGTCACAATTTCAATTCACGGATAGTGTTGCCAATAATCTTTTCATAATTCAGACTGCCACGCTCTTTAGATTGCGCTCTCATATCCAACAAATAGTCAAGTACGTTTGCTTTGGATTTATTGGTATTCTGAAATCCGTGCACATCATTCTATAAATCACTATATTTCAGTTATTTATATTTAATTTTTCATCTCATTCTTTCTCTTTTTCCAAAGCTGATAGCTATTGATAATGTTTTGCCACAGCACATACGATCCCGGAGCAACAGAAGACAACGGATTGAGATAGGTATGTGCCATCCAAATAGCCAGAATCGTATTCTTCTGCCCCAATGCCTGACCGCCACTGATACGGTCATTATAGACAGAGCCGATTGTTTTCCCTAAGAAAAACTGCAAACAACAAGCAACCAAAGCCCCGACTGCAATCATTATTTCGGTAAAGCCGTCCGCAGGGTCATTCAACAGCGAATACAACGTTTGGGCTGTAACAATAGCCAGAGAGACTGCCCACAAATAGAAAGCAAGTTCATGATAGCCCAACAGCTTCTGATGCACTTTCGGCAGACATTTGCTCAACAGCCACGCAGCCAGAAAAGGACAGATCAATAATGGAAATACTTTACTCAATATAACAAAGAATGCTCCCCAAAAACTAACATCGGGATGTACCTCCACCAAAGGAAAAAAAATAGGGACGGCAATAGCTGCTCCAATATTCCCCAGCAATGTGTAAGTAGTCAGACTCGCCGCACTCCCTCCCAATTTGGAAGTAATCACTGCCGCAGCAGTAGCCGTAGGGCAGATAATGCAAACCATGACCCCTTCCGCCACAATTTTATTGAAACGATAAAGCAGCAAGTAAGCAGCCAGCGCCCCCGCAATCTGGATCAACAACAGCCATGCATGAAGTGGCTTTGGTTTCAAATCATGCGGAGATACTTTACAAAAAGTGAGCAGCAGCATCGTGAATATGAGATAAGGAGTCAGGAAAGATAGACTGATGAACAAAGGATACCCCACAGCGCCTACCAACATAGCGATAGGTAATGTCCAATTCTTTAAAAACTTAAGCATCGGCATACATTTTAACTTCGGGGTGCAAAGTAACGGAGATTTCAGGAGAAAAGCTACCTTTAAACCGAAAAAAACACAAAACTTAATGGCAAATAATGAGTTTTCTACAAAATTCTACTACATTTGCAGCGTATTACAGATATGAAACTGAATAGACCATACATATTATATATATGCATTTGCCTCTGGCTACTTTTCCTGCCCTCATGCACCAACCGTTTATGGGGGAAAGATTTTGTCGTAGTCATTGATGCCGGACACGGCGGACACGACCCGGGAGCTATCGGCAAAATCTCTAAAGAGAAGAATATCAACCTGAACGTTGCCCTGAAAGTAGGAAATCTGATAAAAAAGAACTGTGATGATGTCAAACTGATTTATACGCGCAGCAAAGATGTGTTCATTCCTCTGGCACGACGGGCGGAAATCGCAAACAACGCGAAAGCCGATCTTTTCATCTCCATTCACACCAACGCACTGGCAAACAACCGTACAGCAAAAGGTGCTTCTACCTGGACCCTGGGTCTGGCCAAATCAGAAGCCAACCTGGAAGTTGCCAAACGAGAGAATGCCGTAATCCTCTACGAAAGCGACTACAAAACAAGATATGCCGGTTTTAATCCGAATTCTGCAGAATCTTATATCATATTCGAATTTATGCAGGATAAATATATGGAGCAGAGCGTGCATCTGGCTTCACTGGTGCAGAAACAATTCCGACATACTTGCAAACGAGTGGACCGGGGCGTGCACCAAGCCGGATTCCTTGTATTAAAAGCAAGCGCCATGCCCAGCATTCTGGTGGAACTAGGATTTATCTCCACTCCCGAGGAAGAACGTTACCTGAACTCGGAAGCAGGTGCCAATACAATGGCGAACGGAATTTACCGTGCTTTTCTGAATTACAAGAGAGAACATGAACTGCGCCTGACAGGAGTCAGCAAGACGATTATTCCTGCCGAAGAACAGGAGGAGAAAAATGCTCCGGTAATCGCACAAGCTTCTCCCCAGCCTGCCGTAACAGCGAAAACAACGCCCAAACGTCCTATTGTAGTAGAAAGTGCAACCAATGACAGTGAAATTACGTTTAAGATACAGATACTCACCTCTTCCAAGCCTCTCACTAAAAATGACAAAAGGTTGAAAGGACTGAAAGGAGTGGACTATTATAAAGAAAAAGGAATCTATAAATATACGTATGGTGCCTCTGCCGATTATAATAAGGTATTGCGTACGAAACGTAGCATCACGGCACAATTCAAGGATGCCTTTATCATCGCTTTCCGGAACGGCGAGAAAATGAACGTCAACGAAGCGATCGCCGAATTCAAGAAAAGAAAAAATAAATAAAAATATAAAATGAAGTACATTACAAAAGAAGTCAGAATAGGTATTGCAGGTATAATAGCACTATGCGTACTGATTTATGGAATTAATTGGCTGAAAGGTATACACATGTTCCAGCCTTCCAGTTATTTCTATGCCAAATTTCAAAACGTAAACGGACTGACCAAATCAAGTCCGGTATTTGCAGACGGTGTCCGCGTAGGTATTGTACGTGACATCTATTATGACTACGTGAACCCGGGAAATGTGATCGTCGAAGTTGAACTGGATACGGAACTGCGTATCCCCAAAGGAAGTAGCGCCGAACTGGTATCCGAGTTAATGGGAGGTGTGCGCATGAACATCCTTCTCGCCAACAATCCGCGCGAAAAATATGCCGTAGGAGATACGATTCCCGGCAAACTGAATAACGGAATGATGGAAAGCGTGGCACAGCTCATGCCTAAAGTGCAGGAAATGTTGCCCAAGCTGGATTCAATCCTGATCTCCCTGAACAATATTCTGGGAGACAAGAGCATCCCCGCCACCCTGCATTCAATGGAGACTACCACCGCCAACCTCGCAGTAGTCAGCTCACAGATGAAAGGACTAATGAGCAAAGACATCCCCCAGCTCACCGGGAAACTTAATACAATCGGAGACAACTTCATAGCCATTAGCGGTAATTTAAAGGAAATAGACTATGCAGCTACTTTCAAAAAAATAGACGAAACTTTGGCTAACGTAAAAATACTTACAGAGAAATTGAACAGCAAAGACAACACGCTTGGGTTGCTTTTCAACGATCCGTCATTATACAATAATCTGAACGCAACGACAGAGAATGCCGCCAGTTTGCTTGAAGACCTGAAAGCACATCCGAAGCGTTATGTTCACTTCTCATTATTCGGTAAAAAAGATAAGTAAGTTTTCATCGTTATATAGATTTTATCTAAATAACGAGAGAGCGTAAAAAGAATGTGGATCACTCTGCAAATGTCTATCTACAAACCGAAATAATATTCCCGTACAAACAGATAAATGAAAGAAAAGCTACATAATTTAGGGATATAAAAAGCTATTATACAGATACTTATAAAAATGCAATAGCCTTCAGAGGCATCATGTTTTTATAGAAATGTATAAGTCACTGAAAGTAAACACATTATTGTTTTCATGAAATAAACAAGAAAAAATAGATTTGTTTTTTCCAAATAAGATTCCGAATTTTGCAAGCGTAGAAGTTTTGCTTAATTAATAAATGTATTAAAAGTTACTATGATTGAATCAAATCATGCCGTACTTTGGAACCGCTGTCTCGAGGTAATTAAAGACAATGTTCCCGAGACGACATATAATACTTGGTTTGCCCCGATTGTTCCATTAAAATATGAGGACAAAACATTGATCTTGCAGATCCCGAGCCAGTTTTTCTATGAAATTCTGGAGGAGAGATTCGTAGATCTAATCCGCAAGACATTATATAAGGTCATTGGCGAAGGCACCAAGTTGATGTACAACGTCATGGTCGACAAGACTTCGATTCCGAATCAAACCGTGAATCTCGAAGCAAGCAATCGTTCTACCGCTGTTACTCCCAAAAGTATATTTGGTGCCAACAAAGCACCCAATTTCCTGCAAGCTCCTGCTGTTCAGGATTTGGATCCACACTTGAACCCCAACTATAACTTTGAGAACTTCATCGAAGGATACAGCAACAAACTGTCAAGAAGCGTTGCCGAAGCCGTAGCACAAAAACCGGGAGGTACCGCTTTCAACCCGTTATTCCTCTACGGAGCTTCCGGAGTAGGAAAAACGCACCTTGCAAACGCAATCGGCACGAAAATCAAAGAAATATATCCCGAAAAAAGAGTTTTATATGTTTCGGCGCATTTATTTCAGGTTCAATATACAGACTCAGTACGTAACAACACGACCAACGACTTTATCAACTTCTACCAGACTATTGATGTACTTATCATTGATGATATTCAGGAGTTTGCCGGAGTTACCAAAACTCAGAACAACTTCTTCCATATCTTCAATCATCTGCATCAGAACGGCAAGCAGCTCATTCTGACTTCCGACCGCGCTCCAGTGTTGCTGCAAGGTATCGAAGAACGTCTGTTAACCCGTTTCAAATGGGGTATGGTAGCCGAACTCGAAAAGCCGACCGTAGAACTTCGCAAAAACATCCTGCGTAATAAGATACACCGCGACGGATTGCAATTCCCACCGGAAGTGATTGATTATATTGCTGAAAATGTGAATGAGAGCGTACGCGATCTGGAAGGTATCGTTATTGCGATTATGGCACGTTCTACTATTTTCAACAAGGAAATAGATCTGGATTTGGCACAGCACATTGTGCATGGCGTAGTTCACAACGAAACAAAAGCTGTAACAATTGACGATATTCTTAAAGTCGTATGCAAGCATTTCGACTTGGAACCGTCTGCTATACATACGAAATCCAGAAAAAGAGAAGTGGTTCAGGCACGCCAGATTGCCATGTACCTGGCTAAAAATCACACAGACTTTTCAACATCCAAGATAGGCAAATTCATTGGTAACAAAGACCATGCAACAGTACTTCACGCCTGCAAAACAGTAAAAGGCCAACTGGAAGTAGACAAGAGCTTTCATGCAGAAGTACAGGAAATTGAATCACTGCTGAAGAAGAGAAACTAAATCAACGATAAAAATAGCAGGTATTAAGTATTATCCATGCGTGTGCATATAAAGCAAATGTAACTGCGATAATACTTGATACCTGCTGTTTATTTCAAGTACTTATTTCAAAAAACCTTGTTGACGAAGTACTTTCAACAAGTTATCGGACATAAATTCATTATCTTTCTTTGTATAACGTATGTCTGTAAAAACCTGAGCAAGCGTTTCTTTCTGATTCTCTTCGATGAATTGTTTATTTTCAGGCAACGATTCCTTATAGGCATACAGTTTATCAATATCTTCGGATGTGTAGTCATGATAGGTTTCCTGATGTACAGCCGCTTCCAAAGGTAAACGGTCAACTTGTGCAGGGATACTGTCCGGATAGCCTACCGTTACAGTTGTGAGAGGGAATACCAGCTCCGGAAGTTGCAGAGTATCAATAATCATCTGCGGATTATAAGTAGTTGTTCCCAAATAGCAGATTCCCAGTCCGGCTTCCTCTGCCAACGTACAGAAGGTCTGGGCAACAAGCAAAGTATCCATGGCGGCATTCATAAAAGACATTAAATTGTCATAGCCCGGTACAGCTTTTCGTTGTTCGCACCACTTACAAAAACGACGGAAATCGGCACAAAAAGTAAGCACGACCGGTGCATTTTTTACCATTGGCTGGTTAAAATGTGCAGGCGAAAGTTTCTCCTTCATTTCTGTATCACGCGTGACAATTACACTATAAAGTTGCATTCCTCCCATTGTAGAAGCACGGAAAGAGGTTTCAAGCAAATCATTTAACAAATCGGGAGCGATATCTTTTGGTAGATATTTCCGAATAGTTCTTCTGTTCTTTACGGTTTCAAACATATATTTTTTTTGCAAAGATATAAAAAGAAAAATTCATTCCGCTATATCGACAGAAAAGAATAGTTTTCTTTTTGGAGAACTTTAACCTTTAAACCTTTCTGCGATTTCATTGTTTATCAATTACTTAGCAACAACAAATGGAAAACTTGCAACCTGTTAATAAATTATTTCATTTTTATTTTGATAGATGAAAAAACATTCTTAGATTTGCAACCACATTTGTTAATGATAAGTAAACTTCTACACATTACTTATTAAAAATAAAATCTAAGACACATAACATCGTGGAAAAACAAATTTATTCTTATGATGAAGCCTATGAAGAATCTTTACGATATTTTCAAGGCGATGAGCTTGCTGCCAGGGTTTGGGTAAACAAATACGCAGTCAAGGACTCTTTCGGAAATATTTACGAAAAGTCTCCGGAAGATATGCATTGGAGAATTGCAAATGAAGTGGCACGTATCGAATCTAAGTACCCGAACGGCCTGACTGCAAAGGAACTATATGATCTATTGGATCATTTCAAATATATCGTTCCCCAAGGCAGCCCGATGACAGGCATCGGTAATGATTATCAGGTGGCTTCATTATCCAACTGCTTCGTAATCGGAGTGGACGGCGCCGCAGACTCTTATGGTGCTATCATCAAAATCGACGAAGAACAAGTGCAATTGATGAAAAGACGTGGTGGTGTAGGTCACGACCTGTCTCACATCCGCCCGAAAGGTTCTCCCGTTAAAAACTCGGCTCTTACTTCTACCGGCCTTGTTCCGTTCATGGAACGTTATTCCAATTCGACCCGTGAAGTTGCCCAGGACGGACGTCGTGGCGCGTTGATGTTAAGTGTGTCTATCAAACATCCGGATTCCGAAGCATTCATTGATGCAAAAATGACGGAAGGAAAGGTTACCGGAGCAAATGTATCAGTCAAACTGGACGATGCTTTCATGCAGGCTGCCGTAGAGGGCAAACCTTATGTACAGCAATATCCCATTGACGCTGCCAATCCTGCATTCACAAAAGAAATCGACGCTTCTACCCTATGGAAGAAGATCGTACATAATGCATGGAAATCAGCAGAACCGGGTGTATTGTTCTGGGATACGATTATCCGTGAATCTGTGCCCGATTGTTATGCTGATCTGGGTTACAAGACAGTATCTACTAATCCCTGCGGTGAAATACCATTGTGTCCTTACGATTCTTGCCGATTGCTGGCTATCAATCTATATTCTTATGTAGTGAATCCGTTCAAGCCGGACGCATATTTTGATTTTGATTTATTCAAGAAGCACGTGGCTTTGGCTCAGCGCATCATGGATGATATCATCGACCTCGAACTGGAGAAAATCGAGCGTATCATGAAGAAGATTGATGAAGATCCGGAAAACGAAGAAGTGAAACGTGCGGAACGTGTACTTTGGGAAAAGATATATAAGAAGAGCGGTCAGGGCCGTCGTACCGGTGTGGGTATCACTGCCGAAGGCGATATGCTTGCTGCTTTAGGATTGCGTTATGGTACGGAAGAAGCAACAGAGTTCTCTGAGAAAGTACATAAGACAGTGGCTTTGGGTGCCTATCGTTCTTCTGTCGAAATGGCAAAAGAGCGCGGTGCTTTTGAAATCTACAATAACGAACGCGAACAGAATAATCCGTTCATCAAACGCCTTGCCGAAGCTGATCCGGAGCTATATGCAGAAATGAAGAAGTACGGACGCCGTAACATTGCGTGTCTGACTATCGCTCCTACCGGTACAACCAGTTTGATGACGCAGACTACTTCAGGTATCGAGCCTGTATTCCTGCCTGTTTACAAACGTAGAAGAAAGGTCAACCCGAATGACACCAATGTACATGTGGATTTCGTTGATGAAACAGGAGACGCATTCGAGGAATACATTGTATTCCACCATAAGTTTGTTACATGGATGGAAGCGAACGGTTATGATCCTGCCAGACGCTATACACAGGAAGAAATTGACGAACTGGTTGCCAAATCACCTTACTATAAAGCTACCTCCAATGACGTAGACTGGTTGATGAAAGTGAAGATGCAGGGAAGAATCCAGAAATGGGTTGACCACTCTATCAGTGTAACTATCAATCTGCCGAACGATGTAGACGAAGATTTAGTGAACCGGTTATATGTAGAAGCATGGAAATCCGGTTGCAAAGGCTGTACGGTATATCGTGACGGTTCACGTTCCGGAGTACTGATTTCTACAAAATCAGAGAAAAAAGAGGAACTTCCTCCTTGCAAACCGCCTACGGTAGTAGAGGTACGCCCGAAAGTTTTGGAAGCTGACGTTGTCCGTTTCCAGAACAACAAGGAAAAATGGGTGGCATTTGTCGGATTGCTGGACGGACATCCTTATGAGATCTTTACCGGTTTGCAGGATGATGACGAAGGTATCTTGTTGCCTAAGAGTGTGACTTGCGGGCGTATCATCAAGAATGTAGACGAAGATGGAACAAAACGTTATGACTTCCAGTTTGAAAACAAACGCGGATATAAGACTACTATTGAAGGGTTGTCCGAAAAGTTCAACAAAGAATATTGGAATTATGCCAAATTGATTTCCGGCGTACTCCGCTACCGGATGCCGATTGAACAAGTAATCAAGCTGGTCGGTTCGCTCCAGTTGAACAGCGAAAGTATCAATACCTGGAAAAATGGTGTGGAACGCGCATTGAAGAAATACATTCAGGACGGAACGGAAGCCAAAGGAAAGAAATGCCCGAACTGCGGCAACGAAACTTTGGTTTATCAGGAAGGCTGTCTGATTTGTACGACTTGCGGCGCTTCCAGATGCGGATAAACATACTCGTATGTTAATTAATATATAAACAAAAGGTTAAAAGGAGTCCGGTGCGGCTCCTTTTATTTTTTATTCAAAAAAATGTCTTATACTTGCAGTATCATTAGTATCCAATCAAAATCTAATATATATGATTTTATCATTTAATATAGAATACCGCACCAACTGGGGAGAAGAGGTCAGAATTGCCGGACTGTCTCCGGAATCTGTCCCTTTGCATACCACAGACGGTATCTACTGGACGGCAGAACTGGAATTCGAAGTTCCCAACGAAGGATTGACAATTCATTACAATTACCAGATAGAACAGAACGGAATTGTGACCCGCAAAGAATGGGACAGTTTTTCCCGATGTCTTTTCCTGTCCGGTACCTCCAAGAAGAAATATAGAATCAATGACTGTTGGAAGAATATTCCCGAGCAATTATGCTTTTACAGTTCTGCTTTTACAGAAGCCCTGCTGGCACATCCTGAAAGGGAAGAAATTCCGCAAAGTTACAAAAAAGGGCTGGTTATCAAGGCTTATGCTCCACGTATCAACAAGGATTACTGCCTGGCAATCTGCGGCAATCAAAAGGCATTAGGCAACTGGAATCCGGAGAAGGCCGTCCTCATGAGTGATGCAAACTTTCCGGAATGGCAGATAGAACTGGATGCAAGTAAACTGAAGTTCCCGCTGGAATATAAGTTTATCCTCTATAACAAACAGGAAAAGAAAGCGGATTGTTGGGAGAAGAATCCTAACCGGTATTTAGCCGATCCGGAATTAAAGACCAACGAGACACTAGTAATCTCCGACCGGTATGTCTATTTCGATATTCCTGCATGGAAAGGAGCAGGTATGGCTATACCCGTATTTTCCTTAAAATCAGAAAAGAGCTTCGGAGTCGGGGATTTCGGTGATCTGAAACGGTTGGTTGACTGGGCTGTATCTACTCATCAGAAGGTGATACAGATTCTGCCGGTCAATGACACAACAATGACACACGCATGGACTGATTCTTATCCTTATAATAGTATTTCTATTTATGCTTTTCACCCGATGTACGCGGATATAAGGCAAATGGGAACACTCAAAGACAAAGAAGCGGTAGCAAAATTCAACAAAAAACAAAAAGAATTGAACAGTCTGCCGGCCATTGACTATGAAGCAGTCAACCAGACCAAATGGGAGTATTACCGCCTATTATTCCGGCAGGACGGAGAAAAGACATTATCTTCCAAAGGTTTCAAAGAGTTTTTCGATGCCAATAAAGAATGGTTGCAACCGTATGCTGTTTTCAGTTATTTACGGGATGCCTACAAAACACCGAATTTCCGTGAATGGCCTAAATATTCTACTTACCATGCAAAGGAGATAGAAAAGATGTGCCAGCCGGAGACGGCAGATTATCCGCATATCGCCCTTTACTTTTATATTCAGTATCATCTGCATTTGCAGTTATTGGCCGCTACCCAATATGCCCGCGAGCAAGGTGTCGCACTGAAAGGAGATATCCCTATCGGTATCAGCCGGAATAGTGTGGAAGCCTGGACGGAGCCTTATTATTTCAACCTCAACGGACAAGCAGGTGCACCTCCCGATGATTTCTCGATAAACGGACAGAACTGGGGATTCCCTACCTACAACTGGGATATCATGGAAGAGGACGGTTACCGCTGGTGGATGAGACGTTTCCAAAAAATGGCGGAATACTTCGATGCTTACCGGATCGACCATATTCTCGGCTTCTTCCGTATTTGGGAAATACCGATGCACGCTGTACACGGCTTATTAGGACAATTTACCCCTTCTCTCCCTATGAGCCGGGAAGAAATTGAGAGTTTCGGTTTTACATTCCGTGACGAATATCTGCTTCCTTATATCCATGAGTCTTTCCTCGGGCAAGTGTTCGGGCCGCATACCGAATTCGTGAAACAGAACTTTCTTCAAACAACTGATGTATCCGGTATCTACCACATGAAACCGGGATTTGAGACCCAACGGGAAGTGGAAAATTTCTTTTCCGACAGAAAAGATGAAGACAGTATTTGGATTCGGGAAGGACTTTATTCTTTAATTAGCAACGTACTGTTTGTTCCGGACAAGAAAGAGGAAGGAAAATATCATCCCCGCATCGGAGTACAGCGCGACTTTATTTTCCGTTCATTGAGTGAGGCAGAAAAGAATGCTTTTAACAAGCTCTATGACCAGTATTATTATCACCGGCACAATGCATTCTGGCAGCAACAGGCAATGAAGAAGTTACCACAACTGACACAATCCACCCGTAT
Organism: Bacteroides sp. 43_46; assembly: GCF_001915455.1. NCBI lineage: Bacteria > Pseudomonadati > Bacteroidota > Bacteroidia > Bacteroidales > Bacteroidaceae > Bacteroides > Bacteroides sp. 43_46. The sequence continues at coordinate 12,665 of NZ_MNQN01000045.1, forward strand.
GTTAGTTTGCGGAGAAGACTTGGGAATGATTCCCGATTGCGTTGCATCGGTAATGAACGACTTACGCATCCTTAGCCTGGAGATTCAGCGAATGCCTAAGAATCCGTTGCACGAGTTCGGACATCTGAGCGAATATCCATACCGGTCTGTCTGCACGATCTCTACTCACGATATGTCCACTTTACGTGGATGGTGGGAAGAAGATTACCAACAGACCCAACGTTATTATAATACGATTTTGGGACATTATGGCATTGCTCCAACTGTTGCAACCCCCGAACTATGCGAGGAGGTGGTACGTAACCATCTCAACAGTAACTCAATTCTCTGTATTCTTTCCCTGCAAGACTGGTTGTCGATTGACGGAAAATGGAGAAATCCCAATGTGCAGGAAGAACGGATCAACGTACCGTCGAACCCGAGAAATTACTGGCGATATCGAATGCATCTCACATTGGAACAACTAATGAAGGCTAAAGAACTTAATAAGAAGATAGGCGAGCTTATCAAATATACAGGGAGAGCTCCCCAAAAATAAGACTAAAATAATGGGAGATACCAAGAATAACATGAAGATAAACAACAGTACTATTTTTTTAAAAGATATCCGTTGCTACGCCTACCACGGAGTAGCACCACAAGAGAATCTTATCGGAAATGAGTATGTCATTGACCTGAAACTCAAAGTAGATATCAGCAAAGCCGCACAAACGGATGAAGTGGCAGATACAGTCAACTACGCCGAAGTACATAATGTGATAAAAACCGAAATGGCGATTCCTTCCAAATTGCTGGAACATGCCGGTGGCAGAATCGTACAAAAACTTTTCGAGACATTTCCTGATATTGAGGAAGTGGAGCTTCGCCTTTCTAAGCGGAATCCACCTATGGGAGCAGACATTGATGCCGCAGGCATTGAGTTGTATTGTAGTAGAAAATAAAAGGGTATCCAGCTTGGGATACCCTACAAATTATATTCTTTCTGCAATTAATCTTCCGGAAGTTTCTATTTCTTCTTCTTTCTTCTATTCACAGATTCCACAGCCTCCGTCACGACAGGCTTATTCTCGAAACGTTTCGTATAACCGGAATAGTCGGGATGAATACGTTCGTAATCAGGATCCATAAATAAAGGACTGGAGATTATATGGTCAGCCGTCGAACGGTTACAACAGAAAACTATGTTTTCCACACCTGCCAGACGGGTTAATGCTTTTACATCCGTATCATGCGGTTGCAGTGTCATAGGGTCAGTAAAGAAGAAAAGATAATCAATCTGACCATCTACAATGCGCGATCCCATTTGCTGGTCACCTCCCAGGGGACCGGATTTTAGAATCGTAAAATCCCATTCCTCATCCGGATGTTTCTCCTTCAGTGCTTTCAATATTAAGGTACCGGTAGTACCTGTACAATAGAATTTATTTCCCATTAATAGTTCTGAATTCCATAATACCCATTCGATGAGATCTTTCTTCATGGCATCATGTGCTACCAGCCCGATACCTTTTCTAACTTTTGATTCCATTTCGTTATCCTTTTAAGTCCGACAATTGAGAGAATCGTTTGCATCCTCTCACATAAAACTGCCACAAGATACTATTTTTTGTCCGTTCAGGTATCAGATCCAACCTTTTTTTTCTCATATTTTCTTCACGGGAAGAAGAAAATGAAGGACGAATCTGCTTATATTCTTTCCTTGCACGCATCACGGCACAAGCATTATCCCAATCGCCTTTCAGCAAAAAAACAAATGCCGCCACATAGTCCAGGCAAGCCCGGATACGCATCACTTTATTTAACTCCTCTGCCGGGAGATTTTTATACAACATGACAAGGTTATTACGGAAATTAAGAAAGGTCTTTCGGGGGTTCTCTTTTTTAAGTGTAGCCCCACCTACATGATAGACCTTACTTTGAGGGACACAAACAATCTCCCGTCCGCGAGAGCGTAACCTCCAGCACAAATCAATTTCTTCCATGTGCGCAAAGAAACGTCCGTCCAGTCCGCCCACTTCCTTATAATCGGCACGACGAATAACCAAAGCCGCGCCTGTTGCCCAAAAAACGGGAATGACCTTATCATACTGGCCTTCATCCTTCTCAACCACTCCCATTATACGTCCACGACAAAAGGGATAACCATATTTATCCAGAAAGCCACCTGCCGCCCCGGCATATTCAAAATGATCTTTTTGCCGCCAGCTCCGTATTTTCGGTTGGCAGGCAGCAACTTCCGGATGAATATCAAGATACGCAATCATCGGTTCCAACCAATGTTCCGTTACTTCAACATCCGAATTTAAAAGAACAACATAGTCGGCTTCCACCTGCTGCAAAGCCAAGTTGTATCCGTCTGCAAAACCATGGTTCTGATCCAATAGAATCACCCTAACCGAAGGAAAATCCTGTCGGAGCATCTCCACCGAAGCGTCCGTAGAACCATTATCAGCCACACAAACCTCTACCCCCTCTCCTTTCGAATACCGGACTACCGACGGAAGAAAAGTGCGAAGCATATCACACCCATTCCAATTCAAAATGACTACTGATACTTTCATTGCTTTTGCTTCTCTTTCAGCCTTTCTTTCTCCTGTTCCACGATGTCCGCCCATTCTTCTCTGGAGGCTTTCCAACGCTTATGCGACCACAGCCAATAAGCCGGCTCCCGACGGATTGTCTGTTCCAGATACCGGGCAAACATTTCAGTAATTTCTCCTTCGGCTGTATTCTTAGGAGTTTCCGTCATCAATTTAAATTCCGCTTCACAGTATCCTCTGCGTTTTTTAGTCAGTTCACAGTAAAAGACCGGGAAATTCATCATCTTGGCAATCCGTTCCGCCCCATTCAAGAAAGCTGTTTCCTGACCTAAAAATGTAGTCCAATACCTGTCATTACCACTAGGCCACTGGTCGGTTATCAAACCGACAACCATTTTCTTTCCTTCACGTTTCAACTTTATAATCTCCCGTGCAGTAGAATGCTTAGGAATATTGTATCCCCCGAAACGAGAACGGATACGTTTAAACAGTTCATCCAGATATTTATCTCTTAATGGCTTATAGACCTGTACGGGTACATCTCCCGGCTTCATTATTGCTCCCATTCCGATCAACCACTCATAATTGGCATAATGCGGAATCATCACAATAATCCCGCCATACTTCTCCGTCAGTTCGAGATATTGTTCCGTATTCTTGTAAATCATCCGTTGGCAAAGATCTTCAGCCGACATGTGCAGAAGTTTTAAGTCTTCAAGCATATAATCCGACAGATAACGATAGAATTTACGCTCTATCTGCAACCTTTCAGCGGGAGTCTTTTCCGGGAATGACTTCGTCAAGTTTCCTCTGACAACCTTACGGCGATATTTTCCCACATAATACATCAACAGATAATTGAAATCCGAAAGTATATACAGAACTCGGAAAGGAAGAGCTGAAAACAGCCACATTCCAGTGGATACCAGCCAATAGATAAATCTCGATTTCATACTTATATCAGAATTGTACCTTTAAGTGCTGTCTTATCTTCGTTAAAATCTCCCAAACGGACATTGATTACCTGATTATCCAATGAGTTGTCCGCTTCCACTTCAACACGGATATAGTTCTCCGTAAACCCATGCATCGGAGTCCCCGCTTTTGATTTTTCCATTAAAACCGACATTGTCTGCCCGATATGTCGGGCGTAAAAAGCCTGCGTTTTCTCATCAGAAAGCGCTAACAGCCGCTGACTGCGCTGATGTTTTTCTTCCGGAGAAACAACATAGTCTATTTTCAATGCCTGCGTGCCGGGACGTTCGGAATAGCTAAACACATGCAACTGTGTCACATCCAATCCGGCGATAAACTGATAAGCCTCCTCGAAGTATTCCTCCGTCTCGCCGCGAGTACCCACAATCACATCAACACCGATAAAAGCATCCGGCATCACTTCCTTAATCTTTTTCACCTTCGATGCGAAAAGAGCGGTATCATAACGACGACGCATCAATTTCAACACCTCATCGCTACCGGATTGCAACGGAATATGAAAATGAGGCATAAAACTACGCGAACGGGATACGAACTCAATAATTTCGTCTGTCAGCAGATTTGGCTCAATGGAAGATATACGGTAACGTTCTATGCCCTCAACCTGATCCAATGCTTTTACAAGATCAAAAAAGGTTTCTCCTGTTGTCTTACCGAAATCTCCGATATTGACACCTGTCAATACAATTTCTTTTCCGCCTTCGGCAGCAGCTTGCCCGGCCTGTTCCACCATAGAAGCGATTGTTCCGTTACGGCTACGCCCACGGGCAAAAGGAATCGTACAATACGAACAAAAATAATCACAGCCGTCCTGCACTTTCAGGAAAAAGCGGGTACGGTCTCCACGGGAACACGAGGGTGAAAATGAACGGATATCTTTGGTTGCAGTAGTAAAAGCCTCTCCTTCTTCATGTTTTTGCAGGTTGCCGAGATACCGGAGCAAATCACTTTTCTGTTCAGCACCCAACACGACATCCACTCCTTTTATCTGTGCCACATCGCCGGGTTTCAGTTGCGCATAGCATCCGGTCACTACCACAAAAGCACCGGGATGTTGTTTCACCAACCGATGAATGGCCTGCCGGCACTTCTTGTCCGCCATTTCCGTCACCGAACAGGTATTTACCACACAAATATCTGCTTTTTCTCCTTTACGCGCAGTTCTGACCCCTGCTTCACGCAAGATTTTACCGATAGTTGAAGTCTCTGAAAAATTCAATTTGCAGCCTAATGTATAATAAACGGCTGTCTTATTTTGAAACACAGTGGTATCTATCATAAGCTGTTATAAACACATATTTCGTGCAAAGTTACACATTATTATTAGTAAAACACTTTAGGATACGAAAGTTTATTCCTATTTTTGCACAATTCACTAAAAAACGTGCAATGATTAAAGAGAATTTCATTAAACTATACGAAAACAGTTTTCGTGAGAATTGGGATTTGCCCTGTTACACCGATTATGGAGAAAATACCCAATATACGTATGGTCAGGTAGCCGAAGAAATCGCCCGTTTACACCTGTTATTCAAACATTGTAGCCTCCGAAGAGGAGATAAGATCTCCGTTATCGGCAAAAATAATGCCCATTGGTGCATCGCCTATATGGCAACAATTACATACGGAGCAATTATTGTCCCTATCTTACAGGACTTTTCTCCAAACGATGTTCACCATATTGTCAACCATTCCGAATCAACTTTCTTATTCACCAGTGACAATATTTGGGATAACCTGGAGGAAGAAAAACTCACCGGATTGCGTGGTGTATTCTCATTAACCGATTTCCGTTGTCTCTACCAACGGGACGGAGAAACCATACAGAAATTCCTGAAGAATCTTGATAAAGAAATGCATTCTTCTTATCCGCAAGGATTCAGCCGTGAAAATATACAATATACCACTTTATCCAACGATAAAGTAATGCTCCTAAACTACACTTCCGGAACGACCGGTTTCAGTAAAGGAGTCATGCTGACAGGTAACAACCTGGCAGGAAACGTCACTTTCGGTATTCGGACCGAGTTACTGAAAAAGGGAGATAAAGTGCTTTCTTTCCTCCCGCTCGCTCATGCATACGGCTGTGCATTTGATTTTCTGACAGCGACAGCAGTCGGAACCCATGTCACCTTGCTCGGTAAAATCCCTTCTCCCAAAATCATTATGAAGGCCTTCGAGGAGGTGAAACCCAATTTGATTATCACTGTTCCATTAGTCATCGAAAAAATATACAAGAACATCATTCAGCCGCTCATTAATAAGAAAGGTATGAAGTGGGCACTCAACATCCCCTTGCTTGATACGCAAATCTACAATCAGATACGCAAAAAACTGATTGATGCGCTGGGTGGCCGTTTCAAAGAGATTATTATCGGCGGCGCAGCTATGGACAAAGAAGTGGAAGAATTTTTCTACAAAATAAAATTCCCTTTTACTATTGGTTATGGAATGACAGAGTGTGGGCCCCTTATCAGTTATGCTCCATGGAATGAGTTCGTTCTAGGCTCCTCCGGAAAGATTCTGGATATTATGGAGGCACGCATCTACAAGGAAAGCCCAGAGGCAGAAACCGGAGAAATACAAGTCCGGGGCGAGAATGTAATGGTGGGATATTATAAGAATCCCGAAGCTACAAACGAAGTATTCACCGAAGACGGCTGGCTACGTACCGGCGACCTCGGCACAATGGATGCAAACGGCAACATCTTCATTCGCGGACGATTGAAAACAATGATTTTAAGTTCAAGCGGGCAGAACATCTTCCCCGAAGAACTGGAAACCAAACTCAACAACCTGCCTTTTATCCTTGAAAGCCTTGTTATCGAGTACAACAAGAAATTGGTGGCACTTGTTTATGCTGATTATGAAGCATTGGACTCTCTCGGGTTGAACAATCCGGATAATCTGAAAACAATTATGGATGAAAATCTGAAGAATCTGAATAACAGTGTGGCTGCTTATGAAAAAATCAGCAAAATCCAGCTATATCCTACAGAATTTGAAAAGACTCCGAAACGGAGTATCAAAAGATATCTATATAACAGTATTACAATAGATTAGCATGTTTTAAAACATAAAGTGAAGGTATATTAACCAACCTTCCGAAAAAAAACATAAAAAAAGTTGGCTTTTAGAGAACAACATATTGAAAAAGTACATACCTTTGCAGCGTTTTAATAAAGCAATTGATTGTATTACGTTTTTAAAAAGCAAAGAAAATGAAAAAATTAGTTTTAATGGCAGTAGCTATCGTAGCTGTATCATTCGCATCATGTGGTAACAAAGCAGCAGACGCTGCAAAAGCAACTGCAGATTCTATCCGTATCGCTGACTCAATCGCAGCAGTAGAAGCAGCAGCAGCTGAAGAAGCAGCAGCCGCAGCAGCAGCTGATACATTGGCAACTGATAGCGTAGCAGCTGAAACAGCTGAATAATTCAGAAACTGCTAGAGAGAATTGAAAGTCTGACATGCGAAAGCATGCACAGACTTTTTTTTATATCTTAAATCCAAGTAATTACGCTATTTAGTATAGGACTTCTCTACAAAAGGAGCATTTAATAAATAATCAAGGCTCACCTCTACGCTTTCCTCTACCGGCATACTATATTTTTCTATCTCAGCAACAAGATATTGAACTCCCGCTGTCTTTGCATTCTTAAAGATAGCATCAAAACCGACCATTCCACTTTGCCCGATTTCTCTATGATCTTTGATATGGAATATCTTGAACCTACCGGGATACTTATTAAAGTAATCTACCGGACTGTTTTGTCCGCGAACGACCCAATAAACATCCATTTGGAAGAAAACATATTCAGGATTCGTATGTTCCAGCATATAGTCATACATCACCTGACCTTCCACTTTCTGAAATTCATGCGCATGATTATGATAGCCAAACCGCAAGCCTTGTTGGTTGCAGCGCTTACCTATTTCATTGTAATAAGCACAATAAGTTTCCAAATCCTTCAATGTTTTAGGAACATCCATCCAGGGAGCTACGATATATTTCATTCCTGCTGCCTTATGGTCGGCGATACACTGATTCCACCATTCAAGTGATTTTGAATAATCACCGGAAGCCAGTTCCTCTTTCGACAATCCACGTGTGCAATGCGAAGACAAAACTTTCATTCCGGCCGATTCGACATCCTTCTTGAATTGTCGGGGAGTTCTATCATAAAATTTTCCATTATTATAATTAGCCGCTTCAACACCGGTATATCCCATTTTTGCCAATTTCGCGAGAATGGCAGTATAAGCCGGATCACATTTTCCGTCCTTATTGTCTACCCTATTCAATATATCTCTAACAGAATAGAGCTGAATAGCCACTTCTTTCTTAGTTTTCTTAGTCTGTGCCGTCACTGCAACCGGAATCATCAGAAGAGCAGCTAACACACATAAGCAAATTCGAGTCTTCATATAATTAGATATTAGGAGTTTACAATGATTCAAATTCCACAAGCAAACAAACATAAATTCATTCACTTGCGGAATTTCGAGTTATCTATGTGATTAGTCCAATACCTTCACGCGGATATTACGGAACCAAACATCATCGCCGTGATCCTGCAATCCGATAAAACCTTCGTGATTATCACCACCACAGTTATTCAGCAGTTCAAATGCCAAAGGCCATTTTTCTTCACTAAATTTACTTGCCTGCAACATATCAGTCCATTGTTTTGTCCACAGATGATACTCAAGTACATTCTCATCATTTTGTCCATGGACAACTGTACCTTTATAAACCATAATCTTAGCCTTGTTCCATTCACCGAACGGCTTGGAGTTTTGAGGAACTGCCGGAATCATGTCATACAAAGAAGCCGACTGACGATTGTTATCCTTACCCAATTTTGCATCCGGATGATTGGCATTATCCAAAATCTGATATTCAGGTGCAGAAATATAGATAGGTTCAAGCACATCATTCCCGTCTTTATCCTTAGAAGTAATTTCCTGAGCTAAATACAAGATACCGGAATTACTACCTTTAGCAACCTTCCACTCCAACTCCAATTCAAAGTTTTTAAACTTATGAGCAAAAATCAGGTCGCCGCCATCAGCGTCTTGCGCTTCACCGCCACCGGTTCCGTTAAATTTGATACAACCGTCTTCAATAGTCCATTTAGCAGGAACTTTGTCTTTTCCATAACCACGCCATCCGTCAAACGTCTTACCATCAAAGATCGTGATGTAACCGTTTTCATCAACAGGCAATTTCAGACTATCCGTTTCGGGTGCTTTCAATGATTTTGAATATGCCAATGCTACTTCATTGGGTTGATCGGCCTGAGCACTTCCTGATTTCTGACCACCGCAAGCAACCAAGGCTCCTGCTGCAAGACAAGCTAAAGGGTAAAATACTTTCTTCATACTAATAGTTATTTAATTTTTAATCTTTTAATTTCTTTCATCTATTCTTACCGAGGCATATCGGGCAATCTCCACCCTTCACGATAATTATGTTTCACCAACTCGGCAGCAAACTGTTTTGCATTAACCGGATCTGTCCAAGTCTTGTCAAATGTCGGGTGACCGTCGTGAATCTTGAATCCGTCTTTTACACAAGTTCTAAGAGTTTCCGTATCACTGATATTCGTAAAGCACATATTGACACCGTCCCATTCCAACGTTTTGTTCAAACCCTGCAAGCGGATAGCCAATACTCCCATCACTACCATTTCATTCATCGGACCTGCCTCCGAGAAGTCAGACTTAGTCATGACGCGGCTTGACTTATCTTCTTTACAGGCACGTACCCAATCCATTTCGTGACCACCATTCATCGCATTCGGTACACGGCGGCAAACTTTCGGAGCATTCGGCACGCGGCCCGACAACAAGAATGGCTGCTGACCGTAACATCCACAGATCAATGTATCTTTTGTTCCGTGAAAAATAGTCAGCCCACCACCAGGCCCCATTAGCTGTTTTCCTTCCGGAAATCCTTTCGGACGTTCAGGCATCATACCACCGTCATACCAATGAACTTCAACTTCCGGCAACGCAACTTTCGGCATATTATCACGGGCAGGGAAAATCATTTTCACATGCTGTGCCTGCGGAGCACAAGCACTCAACAACAAAGTAGAAGAACCTTCCACCTTTGTAGGGTAACCCAGTTTCAGGGCTCTGAACGGTTGATGCAGGATATGACAAGCCATGTCACCCAACGCACCTGTTCCATAGTCCCACCAGCCGCGCCAGTTCCAAGGGTGATAAATTTCATTATACGGATTCAACTTAGCCGGACCGGTAAATAAGTCCCAGTTCAAGGTACCAGGAATACGGTCCGCCTTTTCTGGAGCATTTAGTCCTTGCGGCCAGATAGGACGGTCAGTAGCACATTCCACCTTAGTCACTTCACCTATCTCGCCATTCCATATCCATTCACAAACTAAATCTGTCCCTTCATCGGATGCTCCCTGATTACCCATTTGAGTGGCTACACCAGTCGAAGCAGCTAATTTAGTCAACAAACGAGATTCATAAACAGAGTGAGTCAAGGGTTTCTGGCAGAATACATGTTTACCCATTGTCATTGCATCGGCAGTGATGATAGCATGCGTATGATCGGCAGTAGCAATAATTACCCCATCAATGGATTTACCCATTTCCTCATACATCTTACGGTAATCCCAGTATTTCTTTGCTTTCGGAAATTCATCGAATACCCTTTTTGCATATTTCCAGTCCACATCACAAAGAGCCACAATGTTTTCCGTACCCTTTACTTTATTGATATTGGCATGCCCCATGCCACCAATACCTACGGCTGCAATATTTAATTTATCACTGGGAGACACGTGTCCGTGACTCATACCTAGAATAGAGCTTGGAGCAATGGTAATACCTGCCAAAGCCATAGCGCCCGTTTTAAGAAAATCTCTTCTCGAAATGTCTGACATAATTAGTAATTTTAAGGGTTTGTTATTTGTGGTAGATTACTATGTAGCAATCCGTATCCATTTTTCATATTTTTTCTTCGTTCCCGGATTTGTTCAAGCGTACGCAGATCACCGATAGCCGGTAAATCGTGCATATGTGCGTTTTGGAGGAATTTCCATGCATATTCGGATGCAATAGCAGAGTCGCGCAATAATGGTAAGCGAGGGTCCCGTTGCCCGGCTTCGATAGAATCGGCAAACAAATCACACAATACATCAATATTTTTGCCACCGAAAGGTTTCTCAACGCGAAGTGTCTGGTTCACCCCATGCAAATCGACTACAGCGGTAGTAAAGTCATGTGTCATGCGTACAATGCCCTCTGTTCCGATAATATCGACGTATGAATTATGTGTCTGATCTTTAGATAATTGTCCATAAACAAACCCCTGCGTAATATCAAAAACTACTCCATTCTGAAAAGTCCCGTGACATTGAATCCACCATGGGTCTTTGTAATTCCACATATTCACTCCTTGGGCGTTCCATGTCCGATATTCACATCCGGCATACGAACGGGCAATATCTACATAATGCATGCCACAATCATGGAAAGCAGGACCTTCATATTCATGCCCTTCACCCGGTGCTAATCCAGGCGTCATGTGGCAAATACGAATAATAGCCAACTCACCGATTTCGCCCTGCCGAATATATTCTTTCATCAGGTTATGATACCAGGAATTTCGCAGATACAAATTCACCGTAGAAAAGACATCTGAACTTTCGGCCATTTCCACGACTTTCCATTCATTTTCCATTGTATCTGCAACAGGCTTTTCTGCAATGATATGCTTTCCATATCGAATGGCCTTTTCTATTTGTTCCATTCGGGAGTCAGCTAATGTAAAAAGCCCGACAACCTGCACACTTTCATCTTCAAAAATTTTCTGATTATCTTCTATTACATAAGATTCCGGAGATAATTCTTTTGCCAATTCACGTGATGCAGGATTCGTATCACAAATATAGGCAATATCCCATCGCCTACTTTTCCGCATCGCATCCCAGTAGAATCTTCCCATTCTACCAAAGCCGATTATTCCTACTTTTATTTTCGTGCCTAGCGAGAATTGTGTATTCATAAAACATAGCAAATTTAAGTGCAAACAATATAAATCGGTCAATTTTCATTATCAAGCTAATTAACCGGAAACTGATATTGCAAAACTAGCCAAATAAACAATACTTCATTTAGCTTACACGAATTTATGTAGACTTAAAAAATATATTATCACTTAATAATCAATATATTAAGCATTCAAAAGAGGGCTAAAAATGTAGAAAGATTGGAATTTTTTTTGTGTGGTTCGAGGTTTATCTTTCATCTATGAGACAAATTTTCATAATTTCATTTTCAAATTCATCCCGATCAACAGCAGATTTATTCCTCATTTTTGTACGATAGTTGTAAACAGTACTAGTAGAGCAACGAAGGAAATTTGCTATCTTCCCACTATCCGAAATTCCCAAACGTAACAAGGCATAGATACGAAGTTCCCTATTCAATAATGTATCAGTTTTTAAGACAATCCGTTCTTCTTCTTTCAACAAAGCATTGAAATCGGAAACAAAAGTGGGATACAAATTAAGAAACACCCTATCAAAACGGGCATATAATGCGTTAAGTTCCTCATCAATAAGTGCCGACGATTTTAACTTCTTAATTAGTTCATCATAATATTTATTGATAGCATATTTATACAGAACATTCTGATATTTCTCCATTTTACTGATATAACTGAAACATACATCAAAAAACTCGGCTATATAATGTTCCTTTATATTATTAGTTTCCGACAACTGATTATTCTGTTCGTTCAACTGATTATTCATAGTATTCAGTTTCTCATTCAATCGCAAAAGTTTTTCATTACTCTGCACCAACGCCCGCTTTATCTTCAAAATCTTTCTCATCTGAATATAAATACATATCACCAACAAGACCAAAAGAAAAAGAATGATACTGGTTGAAATAAGAAAAGTAATCAAATTTGATTTTGACCGGGCCTCCTCTGTCTGGTAAGCAGTATTAATAATAGAATAGAACTTATAAATTTCCATTGCACGGAAATGAATACCGGAAGAAACAACATCATCAATAGCAGACTGTGTAAACTTAAAAGCGTCAGACAAATTCTTTTCTTCGTACTGTATCAATGCCAATGCTTGCAAGGAAGCGGTTTCCCGTGTTGCGTTCCGGATATCCGCAATAGCAGACATCATCAGGTACTTTTTTCTCTCATCCATTTTTTTCTGATGCCAGCAGAATGATGCATACGCATGAGTAATCATGGCATAATGAGGCGTCCCCACTTCCTCCGTATCTAATAATTCCTGAAGAACTGTTTTCGCTTTTATGGAATCGCGCCCTCCATAATAATATGCCCGGGATAATTTATAATCAAAAGAAGTTTGATCCAGAAGAGATAGTAATGAATCCTGATATACTGCCCGCTGCTTCCCATAGCGACTATTGGCAGTGATAGAGTAATACTCCCAGAAACGGGAATAAGTTTCATAATAAACAGATAATAAATCTTTGGAAAGTTCTGAGGTTTTTATTTTTTCCAAAATCAACTCCGCATCCCTATACCGACCGCACATAGAATATAAAAGACTAAGCTGCAAAGATGACTGGTTCTTTAAATCCCTGTTATTCAATTTACGGGCAATCTCTAAATTCTGATCGACATAATGAATGGCCGAATCAACGACAAACTTCTTATATTCGTTACATAACTGAAAATTTATCTTATATTTTTGTTCAAGAGTTAGGCCTGATCCCTTCAGCAGACATTTAATCCTATTGATCCGTTGCTCTTTTTGTTGAATGAAGAGTGGTTTTTCATCTATCATCCTGCGCAATGAATCCGCTAGAGACTTCAATTCATCATTCGCATAAAGAGCACTGCCAATTCCTAAAGTAATCAGCAGAAGCAAAAATTTCTTCTTCAGAAAACGACATTTGAATCTCATAATATTAGCAGGAATAATAAAAAAAGCGATTTATTCATCAGAACAAATCGCTTTTCGTATATGAAGTAAATTTGCTCTTATTCTGCAACTACTTCGAAAGGAATTTCAACAGAAACTTCTTTGTGAAGTTTCACTACTGCTTTGTAGTTACCTACTTCTTTCACAGCGTCTTTTACAACGATGATCTTTCTGTCAATTTCGTGACCCAGCTTAGCCAAAGCTTCAGCAATCTGGATATTGCCAACAGAACCGAAGATAGTACCGGTTGAACTTACTTTAGTTGCAATAGTCAAAGAAACACCTTCCAACTTAGCAGCTGTTGCCTCAGCATCTTTCTTGATTTTCTCAAGTTTGTGAGCACGCTGTTTCAGTTCTTCAGCCAACATTTTCTTTGCAGAAGGAGAAGCGATCACCGCTTTTCCGGTTGGGATCAGATAATTACGACCGTATCCGGATTTCACGTTTACGATATCGTTCTTATAACCCAAGTTTACAATGTCTTCTTTTAATATAATTTCCATACTTTTCCTCCTTCTTATTTCATCATGTCAGTTACATAAGGCAACAATGCCAAGTGACGAGCTCTCTTCACAGCCTGCGCGATACGGCGTTGAAACTTCAAAGAAGTACCCGTGATACGACGCGGAAGGATTTTACCTTGTTCATTCAAGAATTTCTTCAAGAATTCAGGATCTTTGTAGTCGATGTACTTAATACCGCTCTTTTTGAAACGGCAGTATTTTTTCTTCTTAACGTCTACT
>NZ_MNQN01000141.1:0-170395 GCF_001915455.1 Bacteroides sp. 43_46
CTGAACGACATCCTCGGCTTCTGCCCTATCCAGGGTGATTCTGAGCGCCAATCGAAAGAGTTTGTCCTTCAACGGCAAAATATCGTTTCGGAAGCTGATTTCTTGCATCTCTATAATAATGACGGGCTAGGATTCGAAAAGTTACAGTCGCCCACTACTTTTTTTTGAATTATTTTTTTATCCGGGTTCCTCCGTTGCCGTTAATCGCTGATGCTAAGGTAATTATCACTTCAGACACCCCAGCATTTATTGCTTCAAAAGAATTCTCCAGTTTCGGAATCATACCTCCTTGAATAACGCCATCGGCTACGTATTGTTCAAATTCTGCACGGGTAATCTGAGGAATTACACTATCGTCATCATTCTCATCACGCAGTACACCTTTTTTCTCGAAACAGTACACCAATGTCACATCAAACAGGCCCGACAAAGCTTTTGCCGTCTCTCCGGCAATAGTATCCGCATTCGTATTCAGCATATTCCCTTGTCCGTCGTGTGTCAACGGAGCCATAACCGGCACCACACCTTTGTATATCAAGTCAGACAACAGAGAAGCATCCACCTTCTCCACATCGCCGACGAAACCGTAATCAACTTCTTTCACCGGACGTTTCACCGAACGTATCACGTTCATATCCGCTCCGGTCAATCCCAGCGCGTTGACACCATACGCCTGCAACCCGGCAACAATATTCTTATTCACCAAACCGCCATACACCATTGTCACTACCCTCAACGTTTCCGCATCAGTAATCCGGCGGCCATTGACCATTTTGCTTTCAATTCCCAGTTGTGCGGCTATCTTTGTAGCCGAACGGCCTCCGCCGTGCACCAGCACCTTATGTCCTTCAATAGCGGCAAAGTCGTTTAACAACTGACGAAGGGTGGCTTCCTCTTCTACGATTTTGCCACCCACCTTAATTACAGTTAGTTTTTCTCTCATTTTTATTCTAAATACGTATATCCATAAAGTCCCGAACGGTAGTTGGAAAGGAATTCTTTTCCTTCTTCCAAAGAGATTTTGCCTTCCTTTACTGATTTCGTCACCCAAGTTTCGAGCGTACGAACCAACTTCTTCGGATTATACTGCACGTAGTCCAATACTTCCGCCACCGTTTCTCCGTCAATAATCTGTTCGATATTATATCCTTTCTCGTTCACAGAGACATGCACTGCATTCGTATCACCGAACAAGTTGTGCATATCCCCCAAAATCTCCTGATAAGCACCTACCAGGAAAACAGCTACATAATAAGGTTCTGTTTTCTTCAGGCTATGTACAGGCAGATAATGAGCTACATTACGGGTAGAGATAAAGTTCGCAATCTTACCGTCGGAGTCACAGGTAATATCCTGCAAAGTAGCCGAGCGGTCCGGTTTTTCATCCAGCCGTTGAATAGGCATAATCGGGAATATCTGGTCTATCGCCCAGGAATCCGGCAACGATTGGAACAGTGAGAAGTTACAGAAATATTTATCCGCAAGCAGCTTGGACAATCCTCGGAATTCGTCAGGCGCATGTTTCAGGCCTTCGGCAATCTGATTAATCTCACGTGTGATCGACCAGTACAGGCGTTCAATCTGTGCACGGGTTTTCAAGTCGACAATTCCGTGACTGAACAAATCCAACGCTTCCTCACGAATCTGTTGCGCATCATGCCATGCCTCCAACATTTTATTCTGATTCAACGAATCCCAAATGCCATATAATTCCTGCACCAGTTCATGTGCGTCCGGAGCGATTACTTCTTCATCATCCCATTCGGGTAAAGTGGCAGTCTCCAACACTTCAAAGATAAGCACAGAGTGGTGTGCAGTCAATGCGCGTCCGCTTTCGGTAATAATATTCGGGTGGGGGATACCATTCTTATCGCTGACATCCACCAATGTAGAAATCGAGTCATTCACATATTCCTGAATAGAATAGTTCACGCTGCCTTCGCTGTTGGACGACCGGGTTCCGTCGTAATCAACTCCCAGTCCGCCGCCGATATCCACAAATTCCACTTTGAACCCCATAGCATGAAGTTGGACATAAAACTGTGAAGCCTCACGCAAGGCGGTCTTGATGCGACGGATCTTCGTCACCTGACTGCCGATATGGAAGTGAATCAGTTTCAGGCAATCTTTCAATCCCTTGCTTTCCATGAAATCGAGTGCTTCGAGCAACTCACTGGAAGTCAGCCCGAATTTGCTGGCATCGCCACCCGATTCTTCCCATTTTCCGCTACCGGAAGAAGCCAGTTTAATACGAATACCAATATTAGGTTGCACATTCAACTGCTTCGCCATTTTTGCAATCAGTTTCAGCTCATTCATCTTCTCCACAACAAGGAAGATACGTTTACCCATTTTCTGGGCAAGCAAAGCCAGTTCAATGTAACTCTCGTCTTTATAGCCGTTACATACAATCAATGAGTCAGAATCCGTATTAACAGCAATCACAGCATGCAGTTCAGGTTTAGAACCCGCCTCCAGTCCGAGATTGAATTTCTTTCCGTGGCTGATAATCTCCTCCACCACAGGGCGCATCTGGTTGACCTTAATCGGATAGATAATAAAGTTCTCCGCCTTATAACCGTATTCTTCGGCTGCCTGTTTAAAGCAGGACGACATCTTTTCAATACGATTATCCAGAATATCCGGAAAACGCACCAACGTGGGAGCCGCTACATCTCTCAGTTGTAACTCGTCGACCAACTCTTTCAAATCAACAGCTACCCCATCTCTACGCGGTGTAACAACAACATGACCTTTGTCATTAATACCAAAGTACGAGGTTCCCCAACCTGTAATGTTGTAGAGTTCCTCAGAATCTTCAATACGCCACTTTCTCATTTTTCTGTAATTCAGTGTTTTTAGTAAATAATTGGACGGCAAAAATACAGATTTATCTACATGTTGCCAATTAATTAGACATTATTTCTTTCAGTCGGTCCATATATCCGCTGTTTCCGTTACGGGCGTCATAGCGCTGTGCCAGTTCTTCAGCCTGCTGATAGAAATACCGGCGTAATTCGCTGACAGAGTAAACCCCGTCCGCGCGGTAAAGAGGGAACTCCTCCGGCAAAGCCAGATGAACCTCCGGACGCATCTCATACTTCAAGGCCTCCACCATATCACAGGAGAAACGATATTTCTTCAACGTATTGGTACGCAGGCTCCAGTCAATGCACCGTTCGGCATACTCCCAGCCGCGCTCCGGATTCGTCATCAAATAATAAGCGATAAACAGCCCCATATAGAGCAACAGATACTCGTCCTTCTCTCTTCCGGCCAACGCTTCTTCGGCACGTGTACACATATCGGCGGCAATATCCGGCTTACCCGCTTTTTGTGCATAATAAGCAAGCTTCAGGTAAGCACGCAGGTTAGCTTCATAGCAAGTCACCTGTTTGTTAATCAATGGCTGCGCCCGGCTATAAGCCTCATCAAATTTTCCCGTTTCCAGATAATAATCCAACATAAAGTTCAGTTCACAAGCCTCACACGACTGGTCGTCCATTTTCTCCGCCAGCATCTTATCAATATATTCCTTTGCCTTGTCATACTGCCTCATCCATGTGCATTCCACCGACCAGCGCTGATAATAACTCCGCAAAGAATATCCGTTCCGCAAGATACGGGTCTTATAATCCTCCCCTACGGCTTCCACCTGTTCCATTGGAATCTCCGGAATATCAAAAGTCGAAGACCATATCCATTTATACTTCCACAGCAGATCATCCTCCTTGATCACATCCTTATGATTCTCATAATCATCCAGAATCTTAGAGAACACGGCAATCTCCTCAGTGTCCGCCGAGAGAAGGTTCAGTTCATAAATGAGGTCCAGCCTCATTTCCGTTGCCCATTCCACATCTTCGTTTTCATCAGCGATGCGGATAGCCTCTTTCAACAAATTAGCTTTCTCACGGGGATGCAGGTTTTTATTCTGTGCCTGCAACAGCAGTTTTTGTATTTCAAGTGTGTATTTCATACGCTTTCTTAATTCAGGAAATTTATAAAATCATTCATTTTAGCAGTCATCAATTCACTGAGCGAGTGGTTGAAAAGTTCCATTTCCTCACTGTTCACAGGATACTTACCCTGAAGGAGTGACTGTACATATAATATATGTACCACATGCTGAAACATTTTATTATCTCCCTGTATTTGCAGTAAAGTGCGGACCATTTCATTATCCGCATTAAATGTCAGCGTCGGAGGTATCTGCCTGGTCGTATTGACAGTCCCCAACACAGCCGCTAACGGATTATTGGTACTCTTGGTCGTACTCTCTTTCTCCTCTGCCACAAATATCACCGGAATATCCACCGGAGTAAAGTGCTTCAACCGGCAGACGCAGCCAAAACGCTTTAACAACTCGTTCGCCTTCGCCTCAAAAGCCCGGAACTCTTTTTTGGCTTCTACCTCCCCAAACTGTTCCAGTAATCTCGAAGGGGATATTTCATCCAAAGTCAGTTCCGGATTCAGGCGGGCATACTTTTTCAACAACGTTTCATCAAACGTATAAGCGGCATTAACCACCAACCTTCCTTGTGCTCCGGCAATACGGCGTACCTGCCTGAAATCCTCCAGATTCCTGGTATAACAGATCACATTGTCCGTCGAACGGATACTCCCGAAGCTCCGTACCCCCTTATTCGTCTCAAAAGGAAGATAATCCATAAACAAACGAAGCAACTCATTATCTTCCGAAGCAATCGCCTTGATGTGAAAATGATGCACGTCCAGTATCTTATTAAACATAGCCCGGTTGTTCTGCACCAGTCCCCGCAAATACTCCTTGATAGCCATACCTATCTCCTTGCGGGCATCCTTCAGCAAATCATTGCTTACCAGAGACTCGCGTGAAGCGGTAGACAACAACCCATCCGCATTCACCAGACAACGGATAAAGAAAGCCCACTGCGGCAACAGGTTACAATCATCCTCACTCAACAGCATACGCTTCAAATACACTTTGTGAGAGTTACGCACAGAGAACTGCGTCCGGAAAGGCAACACATAAAGCACTCCCTCCACCCGGCCGCTTTCAGTCCGTATCCGAAAAACATCAAGCGCAGATGATTGAAAAACTTTCGCCCCGTAATCAAGGAGTTCCTTGCGGGTTGCCTTCGGGTCAAGCCATACAGGCGAAGGCGTATTCACCAACTCTTCCTCATCCTGATGATGCAGATAGACAGGATATGGCAACACCTCTCCATAGCCGACCAATATCTTCTTAAATGTATCATATTCAAAAAGATGCATCCAGTCATTCTTGGGATGCAATACCACCTGCGAGCCGATAGGACGTTCTTCGGCGGGTGACGTCAGTTCATACGTACCGTCCACCTTACCACACCAACAGACAGCCTGCCCACCCATTGCCGACCGGCTCTCCACCTTGATCTCATCCGTCACTACAAAACAAGACAGCAAACCAATACCAAACCTTCCGATAAAGTCATCCGCATCGGGCGTATCCCGTTTCGAGCTTTCCCCGATAACGGTAAGGAAACGATATACCTCCTCCTCTTTCAGCCCGATTCCATTGTCGCGGAATATCACCGTTTTGTCATCATTCAGAAAGACATCAATACGTCCTGCATAATTCTCGTCAATATTGCGCAAAGCTGTAATAGCATCCACACAGTTCTGCAACAACTCACGGACAAAGGTATTCGGATTACTATAAATATGCTCTGACAACAAGGCAATCATTCCTTTGAGATTGACTTGAAACAGATTATTCCCTTCTTTCTCCATGCCTACTTACTATTTTCTCCTCCTTCCGGTGATCTTAAGGGCCTTTTCGTTACCATTTTCAGCAGCCTTCTCGAACCACTCCATTGCTATATCATCGTTTTCTTCCACACCATTTCCCGTCAGGTAAGCGTTTCCTAGTTCAAATTGAGCCTTATCATTATTCTTTTCGGCAGCTTTCAACAGCCATTGCACAGCCGCTTCCGGGTCAGGCGTACAGCCTTCGCCATACATTTGCATCTTACCCAGATAATATGCGGCACCGATATTCTCATTACCGGCTGCATCCGTAAACCAACGGTAAGCCTCCGCATAATTCTGCTTCACACCCACTCCGTTGTAATAGCAAAGCCCGGTACGATACATACTCGTCACATTACCGTTATCCGCAGCCAGTGTATAATATTTAAAGGCTTCCGTCTCATTATCCTCTACACCGATACCCATTTCGTAACAGATACCCAGTCCTTCGTTATACCATTCGTATTCGGCAGCCTTCTTAAAGTAAGCAAACGCCTTTTCCGACTCGTTCAGACTATCATAATCATACAAATAATAATCCCCCATGCGCAGCATCGCCATAGGAATCTCATTCGCAACAGCCTTTTCGTACCATTCCACGGCTTTCTTGTTATCTTCCAAACAAGGACCGCACCCGAAGAAATAATAATCTCCCATTTTAAACTGGGCGTAACCATAATCCTGTTCCGCTGCCCGTGTCATATATTCCACAGCCTTTTGCGGGTTTTCCTCCACACCGTTACCGTTCTCATAAGCCAGCCCCAATTCAGTCAGACAGCGGGATTCGTTCTTCTCTGCCCCCTTTCCGAACCACTCGAGTGCCTTGTCCCAGTCCTCCTCCGTACCGATTCCCTGTTTGTAACAACGTCCCAGAGCAAAGATTCCTTCATTTTCATCCGCCATGGCAGCTTTTGTATACCAGGCAAATGCCTCCTCCGGCTTCGCCTCACCCAATACAGCTTTTTCCAGATAAAGACCTATGCGGAACATTGCATAAGGATAGCCTTCCTGTGCCGCTTTTTCACAGAGTTCAAAAGCCTTCTCATAGCTTCTTTCCACTCCGTTGCCATTCTCGTATAAGAATGACAGTTCTACCAATGCAAAACATGAACCCATTCCGGCCGCTTTCTCGTAATATTCTCTCGACTTCACCGCATCCGTCACACCGCTATATCCGTTAGCCAAGTAAAGCGCTGCACGGCAGTATCCGTCCACATTATCCAGTTCAGCTGCTTTCTCGTAATATTCCATAGCTTTCACATAATCCGGTTCTTCAGACAGAAAGCCACGTTCATACATCCAACCCAAACGATAGGCCGCATTTCCCGAACCCAGTTCGAGCGCCTTTTCCAGCAACTGTTTTGCACGACTCATGTCTTCTTCCACCAGATCACCGTTGAAATATACATTCGCCAGTCCTTCGATACCTTCTATATAATCACCTTCCACACAACGTTCGAGACACATCAGCCCACGTTCCACATTCTTATAATCATCATTGTACAAGTAAATCAATGCCAACTCATACGCACTATACAACTCGCAATAAAGCATTCCCTTCTCCAGCCATTCTATTGCTTTAGGCAGATCAAGCCATTCCTCCTCCTGATAATTGTATCCCAGGAAGTTGGCGGCAGACCATACTCCGGCATGCCAGGCTTTCTCCCAAATTTCGAAAGCCAGTTCTTTCGGTTTACCCAGTTCGGGATAACGGAAATAAAGAGTAGCGAGATTTTTCAGACTATATAGATTGGGAACGATTTCCAAAGACTTTTCATAACAGGCAGCTTCCTCGGCTATCTTGCCTTCTCCCCTGTCGAGTGCGTCTCCCATTGCCGCATACACATGAGCACGCAAACGGTCGCCTTCGGGCAGTTCGGCAAGCAAATCCTGCCGTATCTGCAACGCTTTCTCCTTGTTGCCCGTAAACTCTTCGGCAAAAGCGCGATAATGTTTCCCCCAAAGAATAGCTTCGGGTGAAGAAAGAGCCGCAAAACGTCGTTCTCCTTCTTCCTTATCCTGCTCACAATAAAACCCCATATACCGCCAATAGGCAACAGTCGCTTCCGCTTCACCCCAGCCCATATCGGCAGCCTTCTCGTAGCAAGGGAACAAATAGCTCATATCCCGCTTTCCATAGCGGGCCTCGGAGTACTGTGCACCTTTCTGCGCCCAGCCTGCTCCGCTGAACACAGCCACACGTTCGCACACCTGCATCACCTTCTCCCACCAGAACTCATATTCTTCTTCGCTGAGATCGACTTCGACATTACAGTCGAATGCACTGAATATCAATTCAAAGAAACCTTCCGTCAGTTTCTCATCCTCCCGGGTGTCCAACGCATATTCGCATACAGCCAATGCTTCCCACCAGTTATCAGCATTTAATAATGAAGTAGATGTATATTTCGGAAACCATGCCGCAGCAGGTTTCCCAGAGGCTTTAATCCCGGCGGACAACTCCTCGAATTTCTCTTTCAAAGTTCCCATAACAGTCTCTTTATCTTCTTTCTTGTGTTAATAGTCAATAGAAAAATCTCGTAACGAGCGCCAAGGTACAAATATTGACTGAATGAACAAAAAAGAGAACCCAAAAAGATAAAGAGCAGATAAAAAGAAAAGGGAGAAACCATGTGGTTGACATGACTCGTGAAAGTAAAATAGCTTATAGTCCCAACAATTCCTGCAATCGTTGCACGGCTGTTTCGATCTGCCAGCGATCTTCCAGTTCGTCGGCATTGAAAATATATTGCGCCTGCGTGTAGAAAGGAGCCCGTTGTTCCAGTGCCCGGATGATAAACGCTTTCAATTCATCATCCTCTTTTCCCTGAAGTATGGGACGCTGTTGCTTGGCGATACGCAACCGTCTGAACAACACATCGGGATGAACATCCAGAAATACCGTCTTCCCCACCCGGTTCATAAATTCCATATTATCAAAAAAACAAGGCGCTCCCCCCCCCGTAGAGATTACCACATTCTCGAACTCGGCCACCTCATGGAGCATATTCCTCTCCAATTCCCGGAATCCGGTTTCACCACGTTCGGTAAACAGCTCTCCAACAGTTTTGTGAAAACGCTCCTCAATATACCAATCGAGATCAACGAACGGTACATTCATCTTACGGGCAAATGCCTTACCCAATGTCGTTTTTCCGGCACCCATATAGCCGGTAAGGAAGATACGAACCATAAATGACTAATTTTGCTCACAAAATTAGTCATTTTATTAAAATCCAAGTATTAAAAACGAAGTTATTTGAATACCCTCACCCGTTCTTCGAGCGGTTGAAACTCTTTTTCACCCGGTTTAGTCACAGGAAGTCCGAACGGCATTTCCGCAATCAGATGCCAATGTCCGGGCAGATTCCATGCACGACGCACCTCGTCGTCAATCAACGGATTATAGTGTTGCAGTGACGCTCCGAAACCGACATCTTCCAGCATGACCCATATAGCCAGCTGATGCATGGCCGAAGTTTGCAGCGACCAGCCGGGGAAGTTATCCTGATAGGATGGGAAAGCCTCCTGAAGTCCTTTCACTACCTTTTGGTCTTCAAAGAAAAGCACAGTCCCATATCCGCAAGCGAACGAGTTATCTATTTTTTCTTCCGTCTTTACGAAAGCCTCCGCGGGCACAATTTTCTTCAACGCATCTTTCACAATCTTCCACAGTTTCTTGTGTGATTCCCCTAACAAAAGTACCACCCGCGTAGACTGCGAATTAAATGCAGACGGCACGTGGCGTACGGTCATATTGACGATACACTCAATCTCCTGATCCGGGATAGGCGACTGATTAGTAATTGAATAGTAAGTCCGGCGATGTTTCAAAGCTTCACTAAAAGATCTTTCCATAATAGCTCCTTTCTAAATGTTATATTCTTAAACTCTCTTATTTTTATAACAAGTAGCTCTGTTGACTTGTTCAGTTAGAGAATATATTTGTACCTTCGCGCTGTCAATATACAGACATCAATTCATTGTAAAAAGGAAAAATGGCTAAACAGAAATTCTACGTTGTATGGGAAGGCGTGACGCCCGGGGTTTACACATCCTGGACGGACTGCCAGCTTCAAATCAAAGGATACGAAGGCGCCAAATACAAATCATTCGACACCCGCGAAGAAGCGGAACGCGCACTGGCCACCTCCCCTTACGCCTATATCGGAAAAAACGCCAAGAAGAAAAGCGAGAAAGTTTCTTCGGAAACATTGCCCGCCTGCGTGATTGACAACAGTCTGGCGGTGGACGCTGCCTGCAGCGGCAACCCCGGTCCTATGGAATATCGCGGAGTCCACATAGCCAGCCGCCAGGAAGTCTTCCACTTTGGCCCGACGAAGGGAACGAATAATATCGGCGAATTCCTCGCTATCGTACACGGACTGGCTTTGCTGAAACAGAAGGGATTCGATATGCCCATTTACAGTGACAGCGTCAATGCAATCAGTTGGGTGCGGCAAAAGAAATGTAAGACCAAGCTTCCGCGTACCGCAGAAACAGAGGAACTGTTCAAACTGATAGAACGTGCGGAGAAATGGCTTCGGGAAAACACATACACCACCCGTATTCTGAAATGGGAAACCAAAGAATGGGGAGAGATTCCGGCAGATTTTGGCAGAAAATAAGACAAAAAGACCAAACACCCCAAAATATATTTTTATCTTTGAACCCAAGATAGATTTTTGTATCCAAACACATCAATAAATGTATGAAAAATAAGCAATTTATTATTTTAGCGGTCGTTTGCGTCGTTACTCTTCTCCCTTTTATGGGATTAACGGATTTCCATACCAAAGGGGAACCCCGCGAAGCAATCGTTGCATACTCCATGATTGAAACCGGTAACTGGACGCTTCCCGTCAACAACGGCGGGGACATCGCCTACAAGCCGCCCTTGTTTCACTGGTGTATTGCCGCCCTTTCCTCTATTGCCGGGAAAGTAACGGAATACACTTCACGTATGCCCTCTGCATTGGCACTGATAGCTATGGTGTTAGGCGGATTCTTATTCTACGCCAAACGCAGGGGAGCTTCAGTCGCCCTCTTTATGGGCTTAATTACCCTGTCTAATTTTGAAGTCCACCGTGCCGGTATGAACTGCCGCGTTGACATGATGCTGACCGCTTTTATCGTACTCGCGCTCTACCAACTCTACCGTTGGTGTGAGAAAGGGCAAAAAGGATTCCCCTGGATAGCCACCTTGTTTATGGGATGTGCCACACTAACCAAAGGTCCCGTAGGTATCCTCCTGCCTTGCATGGTCACCGGGGTCTTTCTGCTGATCCGGGGTACCAGTTTCTTCAAAGCCTTTTTCTCGATGGCGCTGGTAGCCATTACGTCCTGTATCCTGCCCGCCCTTTGGTACATCGCTGCCTACCAACAGGGAGGAGATAATTTCATCTCACTGGTTATGGAGGAGAATTTCGGTCGTTTCATGGGAAAAATGAGCTACGAATCCCATGAGAATCCTGCTTACTACAATATCATTACAGTCGTATCCGGCTATGCCCCTTACACATTGTTGGTTCTGCTTTCCTTATTCAGCCTTACATACGGGAAAATAACCGGAAAACCCCGCGAATGGTGGCAGAGGTTCACAACATATATCCGCGAAATGGACAGCACCCGCTTGTTCTCTTTATTGAGCATTGTTCTCATTTTCGTTTTTTACTGCATCCCAAAGAGCAAGCGCAGTGTTTACCTGTTACCCATTTATCCGTTCATCGCCTATTTCCTTGCTGAATATATCATGTATCTGGTCCGGAAAAACTCAAAAGCAGTTAAGATATACGGCGGATTTCTCTCCGTCGCCGCTATTCTTCTCCTTGTCACATTTATAGCCGTGCGGTTAGGATTAGTGCCCGACAGTATTTTCCACGGAAGACACGCCGCCGAGAATATAGCCTTCATGAACGCGTTGGCAAATATCTCACTCAACGCAGGCCACATCATCGTCATCTGCCTGCCATTAATTGCAGCCATCTATTTCTTCCGGACAATCGGGAAAAAAGAACCGGGAATGAACGTAGTGTATGCCACTCTTTTCGTTACATTCTCGCTTTTCATGTCATTGGATGGTGCTTACCAGCCCGCCATACTGAACACCAAATCGGACAAAGGAATGGCGGAAGATATCCGGGAAATAGCTTCGGGCAGCAAGATCTATTCTTATGTAGCTGTCGATATGCTCCGTTTCTACACGGTCAATTTCTATCACAACGACCAGATAGGATTGTTTGAAAAGGATATGCCGGCCGAAGGCTATCTATTGGTAGGACGACGCGATTTTGAAGGTTTCAAGCCCAAATATGAATCCGAATATACTTTTGAAGAAGTATATCAGAGCACGAAAAGAGGATGTGACATCCGTGACATTATTTACCTGTATCGTTTCAAGAGAAAATAGCCATAGGATCAGCATAGAATAACAGAAAAAGAAGTAAACCCGTTACAGGTTTACTTCTTTTTCTATCAGATAACGCGGACGGCGTTTCACCTCCTTATATATTTTACCGATATATTCACCGACCACTCCGACGGCAGTCAGGATAGCGCCGCCGATAAACCAGACAGAAATGAGTAGCGAAGTCCAGCCTCGGATTACGTCTCCGCCAATAAACTCCACCAAAGCATAGATAATGGCCAGGAAAGAAACCAGCATAAAGATAAGCCCGGATGTGGTAATCAGGCGTAATGGTTTGACAGAGAAAGAAGTGATTCCGTCCAGGGCGAAGTTCAACATCTTCGTGAACGGATATTTCGATTCACCGGCAAAACGTTCTTTGCGGTCGTAATAGACAGAAGCGGTAGGATATCCGAGCATACACACCATGCCCCGGAGGAAAAGATTACGTTCGGGGAAAGACACCAATGCCTTCAGGGAGCGCTTGCTCATCAGACGGAAATCCGCATGATTGTAAACAATCTCCCCGCCCATTGTCCGCATCAGTTTGTAGAACATCTGCGCGGTATGTTTCTTGAAGAACGTGTCCGTTTTACGTTCCCGCCGTACACCGAACACCACATCGGCCCCCTGATTATAATAATCCACCATTTCCACAATAGCATTCACATCATCCTGCAAATCAGCGTCGATAGATACAGCCGCATCATAATCGCCGGCCGCCACAAAATCCAATCCCGCCCAGAGAGCCTGCTGATGCCCGACATTATGCGCCAGTTTCAAGCCTGCCACACACCTATGAGATTCAGACAATTGCTCTATCAGTTTCCAGGTAGTATCCTTGCTTCCGTCGTCCACATACAAAATCTTTCCTTCGGCCACCTTCCCTTCCTGCTCCATTCGGGCAAGCACATCAGATAGCTGACGAGTCGTTTCTTTCAATACTTCTTCCTCATTATAACAAGGAACTACAATCACAAGTCTCACGCCGTTCATAGCTTTTTATGTTTAAAGACAAACCGAACAAATAAGAAATTCACAGGAATCGCTATCGCAAACACCGGCACAGGTGCCCATGCTTTAGAAACTCCCAGATAGAGGAATACATTCAACAGAATGATATGCAACAAATAATTAACCAGATGCGCCCCTCCCATACCAACCAACTTTTTCCATGACGGAGTGGTTCCGAACGTAAAATAAGAAGTCAGATAGAAGTTGACAATAAAACTGATTACATATCCCGTCGTATAGGCTACATTGACGTTGATAAAAGATTGCAGGAAATAATAAATCCCATAATGCAATGCCGTAGCCAGCACGCCGACCACGCCAAAACGTATAAACTCTTTCACCAACGGCTTTGTTTTCATAAAGCACTTACTTCTTGACGGATACTTTATCTAATGTCTTGTGTTCTTTTACCAGGGATTCCGTACTTTGCAGCATAGAGAAGCAATAATCCTTCAAGTTCCGGAAAGCCTCCTCATCAGTACCAGTGGCAGCGTGGAGCTTACCTTCCTCCAGTTTGTACTTGAATTCCTGTTGGCTGTCCGGCGAATAGATAAACATATTCACCGAGTCTCTTGCCCCGATCAGATTATCCGCCGTAAAGAACATACAAGGACGTTCTTCTTCCAACAGATTGACACCGAAATTGTTTTGCAGGTAACTTATGTTAAGCAGCCCCAACAACGTAGGAGATACATCCACCTGCCCACCAAAACCGTCGTATACCCCCGGCTTGATATCTTTCCCGTAAATCATCAGAGGGATATGGTTATAAGACTGGGGCATTTCACATTCAGGTGTTCCCACCATTTTGCCATGATCGCCCAGAAAAACGAAAATCGTATTGTCAAACCACGGCTGTTTTTCCGCAGCCTGCATAAACTGCCGGATAGACCAGTCGGCATATTCTACAATCTGTTCTTCGAGCACATCACTATGCGGGTGAAAATAGGGCGGAATCACATAAGGGGGATGATTGCTGATAGACAGCAATACGCTGAAGAACGGATTCCCCGTCCCGGCCCTTTCATTCAAAATAGGAAGTGCATACTGATACATGAAGTCATCCTGCACACCGAAGCTGTTCACTACTTTTTCCGAAGGATAATTCTCCTGAGCGTAGATTTCGTCGAAGCCGTTCGTGCGAAGGAAAGCATTCATATTGTCGTACTGCGATTCGTGAGTCATAAAGAACAGGTTACAGTATCCGTTCTCCTGCAATACGGTAGGCAGTCCCGAATAGACAGGAATCACAGAACCTTTCATGGCATTCCGTTTCATGATAGCCGGAAAAGAATAAAGCGTGGAATAAATACCATGATTGGTATGAATACCGGAGGAGTAGAAATGACTGAAACTCAAAGATTGCTGATAAAGGCTATCCAGATAGGGAGTCAGTTTCTTATCCGATCCAAAAGTCCCCATTAGATTGGCGGACATAGACTCCATAAAGACCAGAACTACGTTCCTGCGATTAGGCGTACCTTCCCGTTCTACTTTCCGTGCGATCGGAGACAACCGGTCAATTCCTTGCCTATGCAAATATTTCTGTACTTTTGATAAAGCGTCTTCCTCAGACATCAGATGCAGAGTCCGGTTTTCTTCCCGGTTATCATCCAGTGTACTTGTCAGCAGATTAAAGACGGGATTCACTCCCAACTGATTCAGGAACGGGTCTTCACAATAATATGCCTGACTTACTTTTATCGGGTTATATCCCATACGCCCACGAATGCCGAACAGGCAAAGCCCGATACAAATTGCACCTGCTACCAACACAGCTACCCGGCTCAACAGACTTATCTGTAGTGCAGCCCTTTCTGCCCTACGATAGAAATAGGATGTAAGGGAAGAAGCTCCCCAAACAAATACCACGATAGACAGGAGTCCGAGGAATATCGGAAAATAGTAAGAAGACTCCCCAAACATCAGACCAGCTGTTGTACCGCCATAGCCGAACCAATTATAAATAGAAGAATTAATCGTTTTGAAGAAATATTCAAAATATGGAATATTGGCAGCAGCGATAACAAAAGATACCGAATAAAAACAACTAAAATAAACCGTTGTAAACCTAAACAGCCATTTAGCGGTGTAGTTACAAAGAGCGGCTATCCACAAAACAGCCAGAGGGAGCAACAGGATATAACAAGCTATTACATTGTCAAACCAGAGTCCGCGGAGGAAAGCACCGGACTGCAAAAGAACATCTCCCTTTATTTCTGCCGGGAATTGATAGTCAATGGAACAGAACAGTGTGAACCGGAAAATAAAGAAAATGAAGAGAGCTGCCACGTGTATGGATAACAGATATAAGAGGTAGCACTCAAAACGTTTTATAGAGATTCCTTTCATTAGATTCAACTTAAAAAAGTTCCATTATAATTATTCCGTTACAGTTGCTGCATATCGTGTAAGCGTTTGTAATATCCGTTCAGTTCAATGAGTTCCTCATGCTTGCCGCGTTCTACAATCTCTCCCTCATAGAGCACGCAGATTTCATCCGCATTCTTAATAGTAGAAAGACGGTGAGCAATGGCAATCGTTGTACGCGTCTTCATCAAACGCTCCAACGCTTCCTGTACCAGACGTTCCGATTCGGTATCCAGTGCCGAAGTAGCCTCATCCAGAATCAGAATCGGCGGGTTCTTCAAGATAGCACGGGCAATACTGATACGCTGACGCTGACCACCGGACAACTTACCGCCCCGGTCACCGATATTCATATTATATCCCTCCGGCTTCTCCATGATAAAATCGTGTGCATTCGCAATCTTGGCAGCTTCTATCACTTGCTCCATTGTTGCATTTTCCACACCAAAAGCGATGTTGTTGAAGAATGTGTCATTAAACAAGATTGCTTCCTGATTCACGTTACCGATCAAACTGCGCAAATCGGCAATACGAACATCACGTATACTGGTTCCGTCGATTGTGATATCTCCTTCCTGCACATCGTGATAGCGTGGCAGCAAATCCACCAACGTCGATTTACCCGAGCCCGACTGTCCTACCAGTGCGATCGTCTGACCTTTAGGAACTGTCAGGTTCACATGCTTCAACACTTCCCGTTTACCGTCATAACTGAAAGTGATATCCTTAAACTCAATTTTGTCATTCAGTCCCTTCAACGGTTTCGGATTCGAAATTTCTTTGATCTTATTCTCAGCTTTCAGAATCTTGTCTACACGCTCCATTGAAGCCAGACCTTTCGGGATGTTGTATCCTGCCTTCGCAAAATCTTTCAACGGATTGATTACGCTATA
The DNA here is from genome assembly GCF_001915455.1 of Bacteroides sp. 43_46. Classification (NCBI taxonomy): domain Bacteria; kingdom Pseudomonadati; phylum Bacteroidota; class Bacteroidia; order Bacteroidales; family Bacteroidaceae; genus Bacteroides; species Bacteroides sp. 43_46. Next base: position 16,456 of record NZ_MNQN01000141.1, read on the forward strand.
CAAGATCACCATATAAAAGATAAATGTCGGAGCGTCAATCGATGCGTTTTGTCCCAGAATCAATGTACCGCCGAACCATAACACAGCTACAATCAGAATCGTTCCTAAGAACTCACTCATAGGATGCGCCATAGCCTGACGTATGGCAACCTTATTTGTCGCGTCACGAAGTTCGTTGCTGCATTTGGTGAAACGGTTAATCATTTTGTCTTCCGCAATAAAAGCTTTGATAATGCGCAAGCCACCCAACGTTTCTTCCAGTTGCGACATCGTATCGCTCCACTTGCTCTGCGCCTCCAAAGACTGGCGTTTCAGTTTTCGTCCTACCACACCCATCAGCCAGCCCATTCCCGGCAACACAACGATCGTAAAGAGAGTCAACTGCCAGCTGGTGATGACCAGTGTCGCAAAATACAGAATAATCATAATCGGACTCTTCATCAACATATCCAACGAGCTGGTAATGGAGTTTTCCACTTCACCCACGTCCCCGCTCATACGAGCGATAATATCTCCTTTTCTCTCTTCCGAGAAGAATGACATCGGCAGACGCATCACCTTGGCATACACCATAATACGGATATCACGCACCACTCCTGTACGCAACGGAATCATTACAGCCGAAGAAGCGAAATAACAACCGGTTTTAAACAATGTCATAATCATCAGGAACAGTCCCAAAAAGATAAGCGCCATAGTAGGTCCATTATCTATTATCATCTGACTGATATAATAATAGAAGTTATTCTTAGCAACATCGGCCAAATCACCACTTCCCCATTCCATAAAATGATAGACCTTATCAGCCCCTTCCGTCTTGAACAGGATACTCAGAATAGGAATCAAAAAAGTGAATGAAAACACATTGAATACAGCAGATAAAATATTCAGCAAAACAGCCCAGCCGATATACTTCTTATAAGGCGACACAAAACGTCGCATCAATTGTAGAAATTCCTTCATTACTTGCCATTAAATAAGTTAAGACCGCAAAGATACAATAAAACCGATTAACAGACAGCAGTTTCACCGAATTATTAACGCGATTTATCGAAAAGAGCTTGTAAGAAAGCGATCATATATCCGACAAACTCTCATTTCCCGAGTCATAAAGTCTTCCTTCCGGCAAGTCTTTCGCAATTGCCCTGTATCTCTTTTTGAGCGACAGCCACCACATGATAATAAACTCCGCGCGTTTTCCTGTACGATTTCACTCCCAACCGTTGCAGAATACGTCCGAAATAGTTCACCTGACCGGAAGAGAATTTCATTTTACTCGCCTTTTGTATCCGTTGCAATATATCGGCAGCAAGTATCCACTCTCCTTCTTCCTCATCGTCCGCAACGCGGTAATACACAAGAAACAGCTGTTCGATAAGCGGTGACTGTTCAAACTCCTGATTGGCTTCCGTCATAATGGCTTCTTCCTTTTCGTCAAACCAATACCGTTCATTGTGATAGAGCGCCGCCATTGCCTGCGCATAAAGCTGTTCATAATCAACAGGACGAACCACATCAATCACTCCCGTAACCTCCACACCTATATAACGACGACTGCCGGAAGTATCTGTCAGCAAATCCTTATGATTGCTTGTTCCGATGAAAGAAGCGTAACGGCGAAGTTCTTCTACCGCCGAAGCATTCGGGCGCCGTGTATTAACGACCGGCTTTTGCATGATATGTTTAAGGAAAGGCTGCTGATTGATACCTATCTGGTCAAACTCATCCATATTAATCAGCAAAAAACGATTCAGATACAACTCCGCATCCCGTTTCCGGCTAAAGTCAATGCTATCCGTATAGTACGCCTGCAAACACGGCGGTAGAATCAGGCGGCAAAACGTAGATTTCCTGTAAGCCTGCGGACCGACTAATATAGGCGAAGTGCTGTTTGCATGATTTTTACCCAGTCCACGCCAATGAGCTATCATGCTGAGAAACCAACGACGGAACAACTGTGCCCAATGGGGATTATTGCAAGGAACCCGCTTTGCCAGATCTCCGATGTGATCTTTGCCGTCCCAACGGGGGAGATCATAAAGGAACTCTTCAATAGGCTGATAAACCGGTACATGATCTGAGTTCAGATAACGCACCACGTCTTTGTCCCACAATTTAAGCCCTTCGTATTGCGCATTCATGGTAATACTTGCCATCAGCCTTTTATTTACCGGACGAAAATAAAAATCAAAACTGTTCCGTTGCCGGCATTCCACTTGCGAGGTCAACTGATTGAAACGAAACTCATAACGACGTTTCATAAACTCATCCATTTGCATCACAAACAGTTGTTCCGGCAGCAGACTGCTTTTATCCGCAAACCCTTTACAAGTGCGATATACATTCTGCACTGTCTCACGGATCAGAAATTCATCATCCGGCAAGCGGTAATGGGCACGAGTCCACCGCACTGTATCCTCTGCGGGAATACCGGCACGAAAACAATGTCCGGCCAGACAAACCAGCAAGGAATGTATATCATCTCCCGGCTGATAGCCATGCTGCTCATCCAAAGCCCGCGCAAAAGCCGCCTCAAAAAGTACGGAAAGAGCTTTATAACTCTCATATCCCGGTACAAGCCGTTGCAAAGGCGAGGTTTCCGCCTTCACCTGTTCGCGATAGGTCGTTTCTCCCGGCATAGCCATAGGCTGTTTCATATAGACAGGCATCGCTTCGGGATTAAAATACAGTTCGGGGTCGAAGGTCAGACGACAATATTGTTCCAGTGAAGGTTCTTTCAAGTCGATATCGAAAGGAAGCTGCGGTTGATAAAATTTCACGGCGAGCCGGTAAGCGTGCGCATGGAAAAGTTCCGCTTGCTCACGGTTGCCCGGCAAAAGATCGTCAGGATAAGTAAAGCGTACCCATATCTTTACCGACTTTCCGGAAGAACCGGTAAAAGCAAGATAGGTCTGCGGAAACTCCTTCACACGTTCTTTCACCTCATCCGCTTCCATAGGTCCGGAGAGATTGTTCACTTGAAGCATCACCACTCCGTTGTACTCGTCCATTGTCATTACCCCATTCTTACGGACAAAGGCAGCCGCAGGAAGCAACTTCGGCACTTTCTGTACATAGTCATTTTTATCTCCCGGAAATATATAAGGCAGGACTTCTCTCATTCCTGAGACGAGTTGTGCTTTAGTTTCCACTTTCATTTGCTCCACGAGCTGTTCGATTTTCAACGTCCGCAAAGTGTTCACTCTGCCGTCGTCTCTAATTTGTGTTATTCTCATTACTTATTTAGTTTGTCCTGCATGTTTGTGTAGGGCGATTATTACCGGAGACAAAAGTACTGTAAATATTCCATACAAACAAATTTTAAAAGCGCTGGTTCTTCTTTCTACCAGAAAAGATTTTTCAATTTCATTTCTCATATTCTCATACTTTTCAGTTAAAGTGTAGTCAATCAAATAGATGTACTATGAGAAATACTTTTTCAAACAGGCATTTCTCATAGTTTATTCCACATTTCGGCTCAAAATTCGGGTATTTCTCATTGTTTTTCAGAGTATTTCTCATAGTCAGCACAACTCTGTTTGCCTAATGCCGGATAACCTTATCCAATATGAAATTAAACTATTATTTACGTATAAACAACTAAGCATTTACTTGTTTTCCGCCCAATATTGTTGTATCTTTGAAGGAACATTCCAACCGTTCCACTCCAGTGCACAGGCCTGTCTACTCCAGTAAAAAGTTCTGTCTACTGAAGTGCAAAGAGCCGTCTACCGGAGTGGAACGATAGAAGCATCGGTAGGAAAAGAAAGGAATGAAGGCAAGATATAGCAACAGCCTAAGTAACATAATACATAAATCACCATTAAATTGAAACAGCAATGGCAATACAATTCGAGTTTTATAAGAATCCCCAACCGGAAAAAGAAGGGGAAGAACCAAGCTACCACCCTCGCGTAGTTAATTTTCAACATGTCACTACTCAGCGACTAGCAAAAGAAATCCACATGGCAACTACTTTCGGAAAAGCAGAAGTAGAGGCAATGTTAATGGAACTGAGCAGATGCATGGGCAATCATCTGCGCGAAGGAGAAAGAGTGCATCTGGACGGGATCGGGTATTTTCAAATCACGTTGCAAGCCGCCGAACCCATACACTCACTTACTACCCGTGCCGACAAAGTGAAACTAAAATCCATCAACTTCCAGGCCGACAGAGACTTGAAAAGTTTGTGTATGACCACACACCTGCGACGTTCGAAATATAAACCGCATTCCGCCTCTCTTTCAGAAGAAGAAATTGACCGGAAACTCACGGAATATTTTGCAACGCATCCTGTCTTGACTCGTACTAATATGCAGTCTCTTTGCAGCTTCACTCAAAGTATGGCCAGCCGGCAAATACGCAGGCTAAAGGCAGAAGGTAAGCTGCAAAATATCGGGAAGCCTACGCAACCTATCTATGTTGCAGGGACGGGATACTATGAGAAATGAGCAAAATCAGGGTCGTTTTGCAAAAAAACTATGAGAAATACAAGTTCCTAAAAGTATTTCTCATAGTCTACTTCACTAATTATCTGCGATTTATAGCGAGCTTATGAGAATATGAGAAATGAAAATCAAAAATACGCGTCAGAGGATCGAGCTAATATAGAAAACCAACAACCCAAATAGGCAACTTACACCTGTAAGGTGTTTCTATCCCATCAGCTAAAATATAGGAATCAGGCACATCCGCTATCTGATTATACGTTTTACCTTCACCGCCAACTTCCAAAGTATATTTCCCATTAACTTTAAAATCTCCTGTCTTCTTTCCATATTCTATTTCATGATCACAAGAAAGTTGATTCACTACAAAAGTTTCACGTGCTGTTCCTATTTTCACAGGATGAGAAGCCAAAGCATACAACAGATTAGGATTATCCAAATAAATCTTATCCGGCTTTTGCATCTTCTTGACAGATAATAAATCCGCATATAAGAGATGCAGTAGTTTTGCTTTTTCCAGACTATTCAGGTATTCTATAACCGTGTTACGATGAATACCGATAGTTGTCGCCAATTTGGATATATCCACTTCAAAAGGAACAGAGGACGCAAGAATACCCAACAAGGCTTTTATCTTACGCACATTACCCACATCAATTCCACACAACTGAGGTAATTCCGTTTCTACAATAAAATTAACAACCTGTTCTATGCTTGTGTAATAGTCTATCTGATTTTTCAAATAAAACGGATAATATCCATACTGCAAATATTCTCTAAAAAGAGGCAAAGGACGACACACTTTGTTCACCTCCGAGCAGATATTTCCAGGAGAAGTCAGAACCTCTTCCAAAGTACATATAGGTAAATCCAACTGTTTATAAAACAATAAAAATTCCCGAAAGGAAAGTCCCTGCATTTCATAAGGGATACAACGCCGGGATAAGTCAGCGTCAGCATTCAATATATTAAGTAAAGAGGATGCACTGAACACAACTTTCAAATCGGGATACATATCATATACTTCTTTTATCTCCTTGCTCCAAGTCGGATATTTATGTACCTCGTCCAAGAAGAGATGCTTCCCTCCATTTTTCACAAACACATCCACCAACTCCAACAAAGTATGATTGGAGAAATAAACAGAGTCCAGCGTACAATAGAGCACTTCCCTGCTATAAACCTCATAATGCTGCTTCATATACTGCAACATTAAAGTAGTCTTTCCCACTCCACGAGGCCCTTTAATAGCAACCAACTGGGCATCCCAATTGATCTGATACATCAATGTCCTTATTATCTCGGTTGATGTCAACGACAACAAACGATCTTGTTTCGCAAAAAGAGTTTCCATAAATTTCTATATCTTAGTACTTTCAAATACAAAGATAACCATTTGCTGTTTGAAAACAGCATTTTCCGCTACTTTTTGCTGTTTGAAAACAGCAAACGAAAATTATTTCAATTTTAATCACCGGCACGTACCTCACGAACGAATTTCTGAATTTCAAAGGGAGATTCCACTTTATCCACGCTTGCATAATAAGGAAGCAGAAAACAGACAAAACCTTCTTCCACTTCACGATTAGGAAAACCCAAACGGTAAATACCCAATTCTTCATCATATCTCTTAATAGTAAGGTATCCACTCTGATAAAGCACCGGACATCAAGATTATCGTATAACTCCTGTTCGCTGACACCACAAATATCTATCTACTTATTCCACATTGATATGTCATCCAGGTTATTCAAATCACTGAATACGCTAACTTTGCCGAACTTGGTAACCCCCGTCAACATAGTAAACAATACAACCATCCTAGCTTTTCAATGCGCCATAGAAAGCTTCTAATGTATTACGGAAACTTTTTTGCAAGGCATCATCACCAATAGCCTGTAGCATCGGTTTATCATACTCTTCCACAAGAATGACCACACGCTGCCCTTCCTGTCGACAAGCACGCTTGATAATACCCTCAAAACGCATCGCTAAGGATTTTCCCGAAGACTCCGCGCCATACATCTTCTCCCATTCTACTAACGCTCCGTTCAGCTTATTCTCCAAACTCTCCGGAATATCATATTTCTCTGTATTAAGATCAAGATGTAATACCGGATATTTTACCCAGTCTTTTTCCAACTTCTCCATAGCCAATCCAACAAATAGTTCACGCTTTCCTTGGAAATAGGCTTCAAGCGTAGAAATAAGCAAGCTTTTGCCAAAACGACCCGGACGGCTAAAAAATAGTAATTCCCAGTTTTTACCAATTGATGGATTAATGCTGTTTTATCAATATAAAAATAACCTTCCTAGCGATTTTTTTCGAAGTTCTGCACGCTGATAGGATAAATTTTACTGCCCATATTTCACTCTGTTTAAGTTCACGCCATACAAATATACATAGAAATATCTGAAATAGATGCAAATTCTACCAAAACTGCCTGACAGAGGTATAAGACATGTAACAACATCTAATATTATCTACTCAAGAAAAGCAAATTCAGTAAAATATAATTGAAAAATCATGTTTATAAACATCCGCTTTATTTTGATATTTATGGATATTATTTTTACTTTAGGCAATTATAAATCCTAAAAAATAATATTATGAAAAAGATTCATTGGTTATTTGGCTTATTATTATCAATTTGCTATTCATGTTCAGAACTTGACGACTTCTCTGTCGAATCAACTTCTGAATCTCTGTCGACTCCAACGACTAGGTATGCTGGAGATGAAAAATATGACGTATTAGGCTATGGTTATGATGTAACAGGTGAATACTTGCATCCTTTATCCGTCCGGAATCCCGTTCTGAATATAGCAAAGTACGAACAAGAGCATTTCGATCGGCTGCAATATAACACTTCTTCCTATGGCTTTGATCAAATGTATTATGGATATTCTGCCTCTGATTACACAAAAGATATTACAAAAGAAACAAAAGTTACTACTAATATGAGTTATGGTAACGAAAAGGTGGATACTGTTCCCTATTTTTCAGGTAACATAACCAGTAATAATTATTTAAAAACAGAGTACGCTTATTCTGATAAATATTCATTTGCAAGCGTAGATGCCGTTAGAAATCGGAAACATATTTGGATTAACGACGAAATTAGTCTCCTCTCTAAGTATTTATCAGAAAGTTTTAAAGCAGATTTAGAAAGGCTATCTCCAAGCAGAATAGTAGAAAGATATGGGACTCATGTATTAACAGATTTCATTATCGGAGGACGTTACAAACTAGTGTACAGATCTGTTATTACACATTCAAAAGATGCAACTCATAAAAAGAAGACTGTAGCATCCGGATTTAAGGCAGCGTTGTTCGGTATTGGTTTTTCCTTGAATATCTCAAGAACTATTCAAACAGATGAATCACTAGTTAAAGATAATCAGAATAAAGAACTTTTTGTTCAATTCTATGGTGGAAACGGTACAAGTTTGAGATACGATTTAGAGAAAGGAATGCCAACAGGAGTAGATGTGCAGAGTTGGGAGAATAGCATAAATTTAGGCAATAGCTGTCTAAATGAAATAATGTGGGAGGAAACTTATCCGATTTATGACTTTATTTCTGATCCAGTAAAAAAGGAAGAAATAAAGCAAGCTGTCATACAATATATAGAAAATTCAAAAATTAATGAACTCAATTTACTTCCATTGTATACTTATTTATTAAAAGGTGATATATCAGACCATCTCGTCACAACACATCCTGCAATAGAAGAGTATTGGCCGGAATATGAGTTTGATCAAATAGAAGGATACATTTTAAAGAAACAGTTACCAGGAACAATTCCATTATATGAATATTACACCGATGCAGGCACAAATCATTATGCTACAGTTGTTTCTGATTTTGACAAAACATATCCCTTTTATGAGAAGAAAGGAATTATGGGTTATGTTTATCAAAACACAACAATGGAAACAGTTCCCTTATATGAATATTTCAGCGATGAATTGAATGATCATTATGCATCAACGATACCTAACATACCAACCCTTTTTCCAGGCTGGAGACGTGTTAATGTAGGTAATAATGGATATGTATATCCTCCTAATTAAAAATTAACTTGAAGCCAGGCACTAAAAAGCAATAAAAGAGGCTGTCTCAAAATAGAAAAATGAGGCAGCCTTACTTATAATCTGTAAGTTGAAGTATAAGAATCCCCTTATTTTAGCCTTATTTCCTTAATAAGAAAGGGCAAAATAAGGGGATTTTTCTAAAGAGATTTCAATCTATAAGTTTTTCGTTCTTGAAATTCTATTTTGAGACAGCCTCTTTCTATTTACACAATCTTATAGATAGTCCCATTTATTAGAAACACGAACATTTACTGAATATCCTACATTACGGTCACGGGGAGTAGAAACGGTTACTTCACCCAACGAAATCTGGAGCTGTTTCTGCATCTTACTGTTACGACGATTACCCATCTGATTTCTTCTTCTGTAAGATATGCATCTTCTCGCCTTCCAAAGCTGCATTAAGGATACTTGTCAACAACGGAGCAAAAGCATCGTCTTTACCTAACAAAGGCTTGCCTGCTTTTAGCTGTTCAATAGTCTTCTTCCTGATACTATCAAATTCTTCTTTCATACAAAAAGCTGTATTAGCAAAGTTAATATTTTCTTCTTTGTTGACACAGTTTAATTTACATACTCTGATTTGTTGTCAGACAACTAAAAGACCAGACTTCCCTGAAAATTACAATATTCTGCAAGACATCTCTGGAATGCTCACATAAATCCCCTAATTTATAAGAGAATATCAGAGACATCTTGCAGTAAAAAGGAAAGTATCAACTACTCATATCATACTATTTTGATAAGATATCATTCGGAGCGACACTGGTATTATGGAATATCCTGAATCAGACCTTCCCAACTTTTAATGCCAATCCGTTCCAGATATTGTTTAAAGTAATCATCTTCTTCATCAGTACCCGCTTTCTGATAGGTAGTCCATACAGGTTTAGCTTCTCCCTTATATTCTTCATCGCTGTATTTACGTAATCCCAAAGGAACACCATCGCCTAAATGATCAAACCAGCTATGCCATTGGATTCCATTAATACCGTCCAAAGCATTAATTTTCTTCCATCCATAAGCAAATCCGGCTGCTTGATCCTGCAAATCTTTATCTTCATAGCTCGGAGAGCATGTTCCTGCTTCAGAAAGCCATACAGAACGCCTGATATTTCCCTTATACTGGTTCTGCGAAATACCAACCCATTTATCCAGTACTTCAAGATTCTTCAGTGTCACATATTCCGTATCCATAGAGAAAGTCGCCTGAGCGTCATCCCAAGTACAAGGATTTCCCAGCTGTGCCGGATAACTGTGGCATGCCAACGACCAGAAGAAATCACCTTCAGCCTTACTAAACAGATTCATCAGATCAAGCATATCCCTCACTTTATACCAGCCACCGCCGGCGGCAATATTCCACCCATGCGAGAAAGAAATGAACACTTCTGAATGCTGGTCATACTGATGTACAATATTATAACACATACGCATTGAACGAAGATAAGTATCCATAAATGTGGCAATCGGCTTATCTCCCATATTTGTCCAATGAATTCCTCCATCTACCTCATTATGGATAATCCAATGTGCTATACGCATATCGGGATCACTATATCTTTGCGCTAAAAAGTCAAGTGCAGCAGCATAACATTGAGTAGACTCTACCGTAGTCATATTGGGCATTGTATAAGGAGCCACCCCGTTATAATCCGGATGCTTCAGGAGTTCACCTGCATCTCCGGAAGGAGCAATCAACAAAATGCCGGCTACAGAAATTCCACGTTGACTGGTCTGTTGCAATACTACATCAAATGAACTTATCAGATATTGTTCGTTAAAATAATATGTTTTTCCTCCATATGTATACGGTATGTCACCTGGCTGCTCAGAAAGATGCATAAAATTACTAATAGGAATATTGATAGTAGCACTGCTGATTCCCAACTCATCCAAATCATGTGTCAATAATCCATGATTAATAAGTCCGCCCAATCCTTTCTTCGATTTCAGAGGAACCGCTTCGACACTTTGTTTTGCATGAATTGCATCTACATTAGCATAACGTGCATGAGAAACAAGCTCATCCACATCCGCTCCTTCTTTAAACACGGCCCATTTGGACAATAGACGATCATATTTAAAATCTCCCACAGTAACATAGCGATCTAACTGTATGGAGAAAGAGTTTTCTGATAAAGGAATTTTAAACTCTATCTTCTCCGTTTTAAACATGTCCACAAAAGGAGGTATTTCGCCCAAGAAGAAAGTACCTTCGCCCGTATAATCTCCCTGGATAGTTACCGATGTTTCTCCAACCGTAACATCTGTGATATGGCAGGCATATTCTTTACTCAGATAATCTTTAATTCCTTGCTCATACTTCTCTTTATTCAAGGCTTCATTCTTTTCTTCCTCTTCTTCCTTTTTCTCTTCGTCGTTCATAACACGCAGGCGAATGTTACGCATCTGTATGGTATTATTAGGATCAGTTCCAAAGTCCATACGCAAGTTATCTCCTTTTTTACCCCAATTAAAATTCTTTCGATATTCTTTCAGACGAACACTAAAAGAAGCCCATTCTTCAGAAGCCGGCACCTGCCCCGCACTCATACTATGCGCCGGATCAATTCCCGTTTCTACATCCATAAAGAAAAGTTCGAGATTACTCATCCCCAACGTTGTCTGATATTCAAATTCAAGTACATTACATTCCTCAGGCACATCTTCCGCAAATACTCCGGTTGTCGCCCATGGATCACCATCAGTTGTTTCTATAGTACAAGTACTATCCTCATGTAAAGTCAAATTAACCCCCGACTTATACTTTCCATTCAATAACATATAAACAGGTGGAGTAACAGTCTCCTCAGGAGGAGTAACGGGAGGCTCTACATTTTCCTGAAAATCGTCCTGACAGGAAATTAAATTCACAATCAAAAATAGTACTCCCAACAATCCCACACATCGCCCTACAAAGCGACCCAGTTTTCTCGTGTAAAAAACTCTCAGCTTTCTCATAATTTCAGTTTTTAGTTAATTATAAACAATCAGAAATTTTCAATAATATTCCAATCAGAAATTCCAATTATAGGTAAAAATTGCTCAAAAAATTCATCTTCTTCGTGTGTGTTTGCTTTTTGGTAGACATACCATGCAGGTTTAGGTTCTCCATTATAAGATTCATCCAAATATTTACGTAACCCCAAACAAGCACCATCACCCGGATGATCAAACCAATTATGCCATTGCCAAGCATCAATGCCTTCTAAAGCATTAACCTTTTTCCAAGCATAAGCAACCCCTGCCGCCTGCTTTTGAAGTTCCTCATCCGAATACCCCCGCGAATTCACCCCTGCTTCCGAAAGCTATACAGAACGTTTAATAATTCCTTTATATTTATTTTCTTTATCCAAAGCCCACTTATTCAGAACTTCAAGATTCTTAAAAGTAACAAATTGAGTATTCATAGAACAAGTAGCATTCGGATCATTCCAAGTACAAGGATTAGTCAAATCCTGTGCATAACTATGATAAGCCAGCCCCCACTGAAAATCCCCCTCCACTTTGCTATAAACGTTTAACAAATCAATCATTTCCTTACAGGTATACCATGTAGGGTTGGATTTTTCTGTCCATGAATGAGAAAAAGAAGCAAACACCTCTGCATTCTCATCATATTGTCGTACAATGTTATAACACATTCTCATAGACTTCACATAGGTATCAGTAAACACTGTTATTGGCTTTATTCCCATGTTAGTCCAATCTCTAGCTCCATCAACTTCATTATGCATAATCCAATGGCTAATTCTTCCATAGCGATTATCAGTAGTACAATACCTTTTCGCCAAAAAGTCAAGTGCCGCAGCATAACAATTAAGTCCCTCTAAGGTTGTCATATTAGGCATAGTATACACCCCACCATCATTATCTGGATGCTGCAATATTTCTCCCAGTTGTGAATCAATACACCTAGATGCTGGCTCTAATAGTATAATTGCTGCAACAGACATATTTCGCTCTTTCGTTGCTGCCAAAAGAGTCCTATCAATCGAATTCTCAAGATACCCCAAATCCATGTAATAGCTTTTCCCCCCATATACATATTCAACATCACCAGTTCTTGGAGTAAGATGCATAAAATGAGTTATACAAACATTGATAGTAGCGCTACTGATATTTAATGATGCAAAATCAGATATATATTGATTAGGAATAATGCCGCCCATTCCCTTCTTAGACACAATCTTAATAGGAGCCAAATGTTGAGTAGCGAAAATCTCATCTGCATAGCGAGCATGCGAAACTAGCAAATTTTGGCCTGCTTCTTCTTTAAAAATAGCCCACTTTGATAAAAGCCTGTCATATAAAAAGCCTTCCCTCTCAACAAACCGTTCAAGTTCTATTTGAAATAATGAATTTACAAGTTTTACTTTATAAGGACTATTCTTCAACTCCGCTACATCCATACTAGGGGTAATCTCACCTAGAAAAAAATTGCCTTCGCCCGTATATTCACCTGTCACCCTAACAGAAGATTCTGTTATAGACACAGAATGAATATGGCAAGTATAATCATTATATAAATAAAAGTTTAATTTTTCTTCATGTCGAACATCTTCCTCGCTAAAAAAAGGAGGTTCCGTTTCCATTCTATTATCACTTTCATTACAAGAAACTATAACTAAAAGATAACATATAAAAGAAAAAGCAAAAATCACTTGCTGCACAAAATTACAGTTCTTTGAATAAAACTGTCTCTTTAGATTTTTCATATATAAAAATTCTATATAGTTTAGGTTTAGGATGCACAAAAATAGAATAATTATAGCATCATCTATAAACAATTGCTTTTTTTAACAATAAAACATTTATAATGCTACAAGAATTTAGGATATCTCCAATATATTTTCAAATCTTTTTCTTCAATAAAACATTACAATCCGTCTAGCACAACCTCATTAAACTATATAAAAACCGGATTCTGGAGTAACATTTTCCAATATTGCTGTGTTTCATCATTATACAATACTACATACTTATCAGGGTTGTCTGCCAACAAAGCTCCAAATTTCCCCAAAGTTCCTTTCGTCGTTATTTGATGTTTACAATGAGCTAACAGATATAAATCCATATAACCTTTATCAGAGCCATTTATATCAACCACTTCTGCACAATCTTTCACAGAAAGCCTTGGCAACAAGTCCATTTTAACCCATTCTGGCTCATCTGAAAAAAAATAAAAATAAGGTCTATACAATTTCTTTTTAAAGAAAGCCGTAGCATTTATAAAATAATCAAATGAAGCTGGCGCTCCATAAGAAGATACTTCTTCCTTTAAATCTCCTCTTCTGACATGAACTCCAACAGAATCTACACACTTATCTATTTCTAAACATTTTATCTGATTAACTTTATCGAGAACACCATCAACCATTCTATATAAAGATTGAAAAGTTTCAAGCCACTGCTTTGATGGGAAATGATAATATCCTCCTAAATATATAGGTGGAACCAAACTAAGAAATGACATATCATTAGTACGAATATCACCATCATTGCCCCCATAAAAGTATTCTCTTCTATATACATCCACTTCCAGTTTTGACGCTTCTTCAAACTCCAAATACGGGAAAGCCTTCAAAATATCAAAGTTCCTAACAAATTCATTGTTTATATCTAATCCCCATTCCTTATAAAATGTCAAATCATAACACACTGAAAAACCTCTTTTACGATATAAATTTCCCAATAAATATTGATGCATCTGCGAACAAATACCACCGTCCATCAATACAACAATTTTAGTTCGTAACAGTCCTCTATTCAGCAAATATTTATAGATATTTCTCTTCAAATCACCCAACATATTTTAAAAGCATTAACTTTAATTCGTATTAATGACAAATATATGTATATTTGCAGAATATACAGCCAACATAGCATATAATTTTATAAGATTAGAACATGATTGCTCCATTACTAAGCATAATTACCGTAAACTACAACAACAAAAGTGGACTTATCCGAACTTTAAATAGTATCAAAAATCAAGAAAGCGTTTTTTTTGAACATATCATCATTGATGCTAACTCCACAGATGGAAGTAAAGACGCAATCCTACTATATGAAAAAGAAATTACATTTCCACTTTATTGGGTATCAGAGCCTGATAATGGCATTTATGACGGAATGAACAAAGGTATAAAACAAGCGCATGGAGAGTATCTGTTTTTTCTAAATTCTGGAGATACCTTAATAAGCAATACCATACTACAGGAAATAGCTTTAGATGGTAATAAATATATATATGGAAATATAAAATACATATTATCAGAAAAAGACTACAGATATATTACCCCCTCTGAAACATTAGATATCGTTTACCTTCTTAAAACAGCATTACCACATCAAGCTTGCTTCATTCACCATTCCCTATTTCAGAAACAATTATATAACACTGAATACAAAATCATATCAGACTGGATACATACAATGGAAAGTATTATTTTTAACGATTGCAGCTATAAATATATAGACATTGTAATAGCAGAAGTAGACGGGAATGGGATCAGTACCAATCAAGAAAAATTAATGGAAGAACGAATAAAATGGATCAAAAGCAAGTTTCCGAAAGCCATATTAGATGCATTATCTGAGCTATACGAGTATCGTATTTCCGAACTTGCTCCTTTCATACAGCCAATATCACAAACAAAAAAATTTAAGAAAAGGATTAGAAAATTAATATCATTTCTTTTAAAAATCAACAATATTATTTCTCACAAAAAAAGAATTGAACAGAAAAAAAATGAGATATGGACCCCCTTCAATTAAGCAGCTAATCTCCCTCCTTAAATCTAACCAATAAAAGCGTCAAATACACTAGCATTTACAAGTGCCACAATTCATAGTTCAAGCACCATAATAATATTTTAGTACACCTAAATTTTACCTTTTTGAATATAGTACTTCAACCTTAAGTTCCCCCACAACATGGAAAATCGGAAAGCAGAAACCACCCTCAATTCACGCTTAGACATTGATTGCTTCAATTCAGGAAAGCATCTCAAATCCTGTATTATTCTATCCATGTCTTTTTTCAAATTACGTATCTTCCTCCAAACAATTTTTTGGAAAGTATTTCTAATATGAAAAAATGCCAAGTCTTTTTTCATAAAGTCTATCACTCCCTTTTGTGCAAGGTAAAGTTCCAACCAACTTCTATAAAATTCAAAATTCGCAAATTTGCCTTCATCAAAATTGCAAGAATGAGAAAGTGAAAGATTCCGAATATTATAATCTAAAATAACATATTCTATAGAAACAACTTTCTTTGAACGTAAAAGCAACTGCACACTCCAAATCACATCCTCCCCAAAACATATATTTGGATATATCTCCATTGGGTCATTCAACAACAATTCACGTTTATGAAATTTAGACCAAACACTCCAATAAGCCTTATTATTTAATATTTCTTTAAGGTAATCAATACCAGACATACTTGAGAAATTAAAAAACGACGATTTATAAGAGGTACCATCTAAATAACAAAACTGGAAAGGGGCAACTACAATATCCGCATTGCTAGCTTCCGCTTTATCTAGCAAATATTCAATTGCTTTTTCATGCAGACAATCATCACTATCCAAATATTGCACATATTTCCCCTTAGCTATTTTCAAGCCTTTATTCCTAGCTAGGGCAGGTCCTCCATTTTTCTGTTCCAACCCGATTATACGCTTATCCAATTTTACATATCGATCTATTATCAATGATGTATTATCTATGCTTCCATCATTTACAACAATAATCTCAATATTTGTATAGCTCTGACATATTACACTTTGAAGGCATTTTTCTAGAAAAATTTCCCCATTGTAAACAGGAACAATAACAGACACAAGTGGTAGTAATTTATCCATATTACATTTATATTATCAACATTTAGGACATACAATTCGTCAGTTTTCCTCCGACTACATCGTCCAACCTCAATTTACATATATCAATACCTACATACTAGACCCTGCCAGTTGTTTCTAATCAGGAAAAATGTCGCCAATAATATATTGGCCAAAAATAGACAATTTTTCTTATTCGTTTGCGATAAAAAACTTCTAACTCTCGAGAAGGAAATTTTAATAATGTTTTAAATTTAGCTCTCATATGCTTTATTGGCTTCTGAAAACACCTCGGTTTCGTCAAAAGGACAAACTCCTCAAAAGTAAAAAAACATATACGAATAAGCCTATTCCTTACTTCCAATAATTCTTCTCCTTCAAACAATAAGTGCTTCTCTATAAACTCTATCCGAGAAAATTCAGCCATAAAATAATGATATCTATTCAAAGGAGTAATTAAATGACAAATACTACTACTGCGTTCAACATAATGATAAAACACCTTATCAACCCAAGCTACCTGCTTACATTGCAATATCCACATATGCATCGCAATTCTATCTTCATAAATATTATTTTCTGGAAATTTATACTCTGAAAAGACTGTTCTTTTAAAAAGCTTTGTACAAGACGAACAATTCAATTTATCCCACATCATATCTCTTAATACATCCAACGATGAGCGTATATATATCTGTCCGGAGTTTTTATCACATCCTTCAATTCGACCATCCAAATATTCAGTCTGAAAATTAGAATAGACAATATCAACATCATGACATTTTATCACATCAAATAACTCCTCATACATATTATAATCGATATAATCATCACTATCAACAAAACCAACATAGGGAGCTGAAGCAATATCTAGTCCTGCATTACGAGCTATTGATGCATTGGCAACCGGAAGATGAAGTACTTTCACACGAGAATCAAAAGACATATATTCATCACACAATGCGGCAGAGCCATCATTTGATTGATTTTCTACTAGAATTATTTCTATATCTTTCAAAGATTGATTACGTATCGAATCAATACACCTAGGCAAATACTCAACTGTGTTATGGACAGGGACAATTACACTTACTAAACAATCCATTCATTTATTATATAAATCGTTATATTCAGCAAATATACATAATTCCTCACTACCCCACACAACAAAAGTAACAAAAAGCCCTCTTCCCTATTAAAAATAGCTAAAGCACTTCCAACAATTTTATCATATAACAAACCTACAAATTCAATTCATTATTATTATATTTGCAAACACATTTAAATAAATGATTATGACCCAACCCACATTAAGTATCATAACTGTAAATTTCAACAATAACAAAGGATTAATAGCAACTCTGAATAGCATAAAGAATCAGTCATTCACATCTTATGAACATATCATTATTGATGCGTGTTCAACAGATGGAAGCAAAGAAACAATTATAAAATACAGTAAAGAAACTTCTCATTTGGCCTACTGGGTATCAGAAAAAGACAATGGAATATACGATGGAATGAATAAAGGAATAGAACATGCTTCTGGAGAATATCTATATTTTCTCAACTCTGGAGATTGTCTTATAAAAGATGTTTTAAGACATATTCCTTTTGATGGCACCCAATACATATATGGCAATATAAAAATTATACCAACAAACGAAGATCCATGGATATGGAAATACCCAGATAGATTCGACACATTCTTTCTTGCAAATTCAAAAGGTTGGATTTCACAACAAGCTTGTTTTATCCACCATTCATTATTCATAGAACAAAAATATGATACTAACTATAAAATTATATCAGACTGGATACATGCAATCCACTCTATAATCTTAAAAGGATGTAGCTATAAACACATTCCAACAACTATCGTTGAATACGATGGTGGAGGTGCAAGTTCTAATTATGAGAAAACATGGGAAGAACGCAACAAATGGATAGAACAAAACATCAATAAAACCTTTTTCAAATCATTTTTAGAACTAGAGGCTTTCAGGGAAACAGGGCTTGGTAACTTAGTTCCGTTATTAAATAAAACTCACAAGTTCAAAAAACGTATAAGGAAAATCATCTTATTTTTATACTACATAAATTCATTTTTTTCATTTCATAAACCAAAACAATAATGACTATGAAATCGCTTTTTATCATATATGACTATCAAATATTCGAAATGCAACGCTTTGGTGGTATTTCACGTTATTTCTGTGAGATAATTAAAAGAATTTCAGCAAAACATAAAATCACCGTGCGATATTCTATCAATTATTACCTCACAAGTTGGATGTTGGAAAAAAGCCTAATATTATTGCCAAGATTTATCTACAAACGATATCATTCCTTTTTTGAAAAAAAGAATCACGAAATAACAAAAAAACTACTAAAAACAGGTGGACCATACTTATTACACCCTACATACTATGATCCATATTTTTTAGATTATATTGGAGAAAACCCATACATTATTACTGTACACGATATGATCCACGAAAAATTTCCACAATATGTAACAGATGCAAATATCACAATAGGTCATAAAAAAAAGGTTATAACACGTGCCAATCGAATTATAGCTATTAGCGAAAACACCAAAAAGGATATCATTGAAATTTTCAATATTAATCCTCAAAAGATAGATGTTATTTACCACAGCACAAGCATGAAACACTTTTCGGGAAAACATAAATTACAAATACCCGAAAGATTTCTATTATTTGTTGGCGATCGTACCCCCTATAAAAACTTCAAACGCTTTATGGAAACATTCGCTCAAATACATGAACAAGATAAAACACTATTTGCAATTTACACAGGAAGTAAACTAAAAAAAGACGAACAAGATATGCTTATTGGCATGGGTATATTCGAATATACGATTCATATAAAAGCTTCTGATCAAGCTCTTAGTGAATTATACTCCAGAGCTTTACTATTCGTATATCCTTCTCTTTATGAAGGCTTTGGAATTCCTATTTTAGAAGCCTATGCATGTCACTGCCCCGTAGCACTCAGCAACACTAGTTGTTTTCCCGAAATAGCAGGTGATGCTGCTGTATATTTTGATCCATACTCTATTAGTTCCATGTCTGAAGCTATCACAAAAGTAATATATAATGAAGAAAAACGTTCTCAATTAATCCGTTTAGGTAACGAACGTTTAAAACGATATTCATGGGAAAAAGCAGCCCAGAAAACAGAAGAGGCTTACCAAAAAGCCATACAATCATGAAAACAATGTAAAATCTTACATATATGAATGGACCAATACTTAGTATAATTACTGTAAACTTTAACAATAATCTTGGTTTACTCAAGACATTAGAGAGTGTAAGTTCACAATCATTTTCATCATATGAACACATTATCATTGATGCAGGCTCCACTGATGGTAGTAGAGAAACTATCATACAATATGAAAAAGAAAACCCTCATCTAAGTTTTTGGTCTTCAGAATCCGACAAAGGAATATATGATGGTATGAATAAAGGAATTGATCATGCAAAAGGACAATATCTATATTTCCTCAACTCTGGTGATTGCCTAAGCCAAGACATTCTCGCAAAAATACCATTTGATGGTACAGAATACCTATACGGAGACACTATCTTATTTTATAAAAGAAAAACTAAAAAAAGAGTATACCCAGACACATTGGATCTCATATATCTATCAGATAATTCACTACACCATCAATCATGTTTTATACATCATACCTTATTTAAAGATAAAAGATATGACATTAATTACAAAATCATATCTGATTGGGCACATTGTTTCCAGTGCCTTATAATTGAAAACCGCACTTATCGCCACTTACCATATATTATATCTGAATGCGATGGAAGAGGTATAAGTTCCAATGGGAAAGAACTTAATCAAGAACGTACATTATGGTTTCAAAACACTTTTCCTGCAACACAAAGTAAAGTATTTATAGACTGCGCTGCACTAGACCGTTCAGGGTTTAGAGACATCATTCATATTTTAGCAAATACACACAAATTTAAAAAACGAATGAAAACTCTCATTCTATTTTTATATAAAATAAATAATCTATTCTCATATAAGCACAAACGTATTAAAAATTAAAGCTCTAAATAATTGCTATTCTGAGGATAGTAATGTATATTTGCATGTTTATTCTTCATAAAATATCTGGAATATGAAAAAAGGGATCACAATATCGTTAATCATCGCTACATACAACTGGCCAGAGGCTTTGCGGCTCTGTTTGGATAGCATTTTAAGACAAACGATATTGCCTTCTGAAATCATCATTGCGGATGATGGGTCTGATGAAAGAACAACAAAACTCATACATGAGTTTACACAAAATGCTTCCTTTCCTATATTCCACGAATGGCATGAAGACAGAGGATTTCGTAAAACAATAGTATTGAATAAAGCTATAAGCAAAGCATCTTCCTCTTATATCATTCAAATAGATGGAGATATCATAGCTAGTCCAAATTTTATAGAAGACCATGTATATATGGCTGAGGAAGGGTGTTTTATTAGAGGAACCCGAGCAAACCTTAATGTAAGAGCGACCACATCTTTACTAGATAAAGGGAAACTATCAATAATAAATAAACTCCAGTTAATAATGAAGCAACCTACAAATGCTTTACGACTTTATCCCATGATTGCGAAGTTTGTCACTCGTAAAGAATTGTCAGGAAAAAGAGTAAAAGGATGTAATATGTCTTTCTGGAAAAAAGACCTTATTGGTATTAACGGATATGACAACAATTTACAAGGATGGGGACATGAAGATGAAGAACTTAGTTGGAGACTAGTAAACTCAGGCATAGAAAAGAAAATTATTAAATTTTCAGCAATAGCCTATCACCTGTACCATAAGCAGCTCTCTCGCAAGGAAGAACCGCATCATAGAGAGTTTATGAAGACTATTAAAGAACAAAAAATAACCCGAACAAATAACGGAATTGAAGAAATCTAACAAACCAAACCTATGACAGTTTCATTGATTATCTCAACATACAACTCTCCCAAGGCACTAGACCTTTGCCTTATGAGTGTACTTCAACAATCAGTACTCCCTGACGAGGTACTGATCGCAGATGATGGTTCCAATGAAGAAACCAGGAAAATAGTGGAAGAATTCAAGAAACAATCTACTGTACCTGTTATACACGTATGGCATGAAGATAATGGCTTCCGCCTAACTGTTATCAGAAATAAGGCTATTGCAAAAGCCAGTATGGACTATATAATTCAAATTGATGGAGATATCATTTTGAATCATCATTTTATCAAAGACCACAAACGCTTTGCACGCAAAAACAGTTTTGTAAGTGGTAGCCGTCTCAATATACAATCTGAACTTTCTAAGAAATTAATAACAGAACGAAGCATACGTGTTTCAATCCGTAATAAAGGAGTACATAACCGGCTCAATGGAATACGTTGGCAACTATTGACATATCTCTTACAAAACTACCACCGGACAGATCTACTATATGTACGCGGCTGTAACATGGGTTTTTGGAGAAGTGATTTATTAATGGTCAATGGATATGATGAAAACATGATTGGCTGGGGACGAGAAGACAGCGAAATAGCCTGCAGACTAATTAATGCAGGTGTACGTAAACGTATCATCAAGAATGCCGGCATTGTGTTCCATTTATATCACCAAGATAATTCACGGGCACAATTTAATATTAATAACGAGATACTACAGAGAACTATTGATGAAAAGCGAATTTGGTGCTCCAAAGGAGTTAACCAGTATCTTACAGAGAAAAAATAGAAAAATAAATATGAGACAAAAAGATTTAAACTTTTTAGACAGAAACGAATTTAACTACAGCCCATCAAAAGAAGTAGTAGAAGCACTCAAAAACTTCGATATAAATAAACTTTGCTTTTATACCCGTATTTACGATGAAGGCAAAAAAAGCATTTTATCCGTTTTCTTATCTGAATTATACGATATAGACGAGACGCAAGTTTTATTAGGGTACGGCGGAGAGGATATTCTGAAACAGGCCGTACATTATTTCCTCACAGAAGAAGACGGAAATAAAACGATGTTGATTCCTAAATTCTCATGGTGGTATTATAAGTCTATCGCAGATGAAGTGAACGGTCGCACTTTACAATATCCTCTTTATGAAGACGGAAACACGTTCAAGTACGACTTCGCCGCCATGAAAGATATGATACAAAAAGAAAATCCGAAGATTTTACTGCTTGCATCGCCCAATAATCCTACCGGAAATGGTCTGACTCCGGAAGAACTGGATGAGTTGCTGGCTGAAGTTCCTGCCAAAACGAAGGTCTTGATTGACGAAGCATACGCCTCTTTCGTCTCAACAGACACAAGATATATCAAAGAGTTGGTGAACAAATATCCGAATTTGATCATCTCCCGCACTTTATCCAAGTTTTACGGCTTGCCGGGGTTACGCATGGGATTCGGTTTCATGAGTAAAGAACTGGAAAAATTTAGCAAATACAGCAACAAATATCTGGGATACAACCGGATATCTGAAGACATAGCTATCGCAGCACTCAAATCGGATGCACACTACCGTAACATCGCCAAACTGATGAATGAAGATCGTGCCCGCTATGAAAAAGAAATCGGTGTGCTGCCCGGATTTAAGGTATACGAATCGGTAGCCAACTTTATTTTAATCAAATATCCGATTACATTAAAAGAGGCACTGCAAAAAGCGTTTGCCGAACAGAGTTATAAAGTGAAATTTATGAATGAACCGGATATCAACACTCATCTGCGCATCACGCTGGGACGCCCTGAGCAGAACCGGATCGTCATAGATACAATCAAAGAAATCGCATCCAAATGAAAGCTGTAATACTAGCCGCAGGAATAGCCTCACGTCTACGCCCACTGACCGACACAACTCCCAAATGCTTGCTCAAGATAGGAGAACGTTGTTTGTTGGAAAGGGCTTTCGACGCTTTAATACAAAATGGTTTTAACGAATTTATCATTGTCACCGGATATCGCCAGCAACAAATAGTCGACTTTCTGCAAGCTCATTATCCGGCTCAAAGTATTACTTTCATCTACAATGATAAATATGAATCAACCAACAATATCTATTCTTTGTGGCTGACCCGCCCTTATACGGAAGGGGAAGAGGTATTACTTCTGGATAGTGACATCGTATTTGATCCCCAAATCGTAGAGAAGTTGCTCCGGTCGGACAAAGCCGATGTACTGGCACTCAACCGCCACGAACTTGGTGCCGAAGAAATTAAGGTTATTGTGGACAATGAACAAAAGGTAATGGAAATCAGCAAGGTTTGCTCTATACCTGATGCAATCGGTGAATCAATAGGTATTGAAAAGATGTCGGCAGCATACACACAAGCGTTATTCCGCGAACTGGAGATGATGATCTTATCAGAAGGATTGGACAATATTTTCTATGAACGGGCGTTTGAAAGACTGATTCCACAAGGATATAGTTTCTACGTAATGGACACCACCGAATTCTTTTCGGCAGAGCTGGACACGGTAGAAGATTTCCAACAAGCACAGAAGCTGATTCCGGCTAGTCTTTACTAATATAAAATTTGAATAGAAATGGCCACTTACGATATTCGCCCCTTACAGCTTCGCATCTTAAAGAATTTACTAGCAATAGATAAAGTCTGTAAAGAACATAACCTGCGATATTATATCATGGCAGGTACGATGTTGGGAGCTGTACGCCACAAAGGATTTATCCCCTGGGATGATGATCTGGATATTGGTATGCCACGGGCAGACTATGATCTATTAATGACTAATGCCAAGGAATGGTTGCCGGAGCCATACGAAGCCGTATGCGCTGAGAATGACAAAGAATACCCGCTTCCGTTTGCCAAGATACAGGATGCCGACACAACATTAATTGAACGTATGCATCTTAAATATCTGGGAGGCGTATATATTGATGTATTCCCATTGGACGGTGTGCCGACAGGCCGTATGGCACAAAGAATGCATTTTGCCAAATATGAATTTTACAAACGGGTTCTTTACCTGATTCACCGCGACCCGTATAAGCATGGAAAGGGGCCAAGTTCATGGATACCATTACTATGCAGGAAGCTTTTCACACTCACCGAAGTACAGAAAAGCATCAGAGAGGTTATGACCAGATACGACTTTGACAAGAGTGATCTTATTTGTGACTATGACGACGGCATGAAAGGAATCATGCCAAAAAAGATTTTGGGAGTTCCTACCCCTGTCTTGTTCGAGAACGAAGAAGTATGGGGCATACAGGAATATGACACATATCTGTCTCAGAAATATGGGGATTATATGACGATTCCCAAACAGAGTGGACAAAGACAACATAATTTTCATTATTTGGACTTGAATAAACCTTATCGGGATTTTGAAGTCTAATTATAAACCATATAAGCAGTAGGTAACAACAGAGATGAGAATAGGTTTTGACGGAAAACGTGCAGTGCAGAATTTCACCGGGTTAGGTAATTATAGCCGCTATGTAGCGGATATTCTTTGCCACTTCTATCCGGAGAATGACTATGTCCTGTATGCACCTAAAAAACGGGAAAACAAAAGGATGAATCTATTAACCGGCCAATACCGGCAGCTCACTCTCGCCTATCCTGCTACTTCTTTTTGGAAAAAACTAAGTTCATTATGGCGCGTATGGGGAATCACCTCTCAATTGGAGAAAGAAGGTATTGAGTTATTCCACGGACTCAGTAACGAGCTTCCTCTCAACATCCATAAAAGTCGCATTAAAAGTATTGTAACTATCCACGACCTGATATTTTTGAGGTATCCGCAATATTACCAATCTATTGACAGGAAAATATATACATACAAATTCCGTAAAGCGTGCGAAAATGCTGATAAGATAATTGCTATCAGTGAATGTACCAAACGGGATATTACCCGATACTTCAACATCCCTGATGATAAAATAGAAGTCGTTTATCAAGGATGCGACGTCTCATTTACTCATCCGGTGACGGAAGAAAAAAAGGAGGAGGTACGGAAAAAATACCAGTTGCCGGACCACTATATACTTAATGTAGGCAGCATTGAAGAACGAAAAAATATTCTTGCAGCAGTACAGGCATTGCCTATGCTGCCGCAACATATTCATATCGTTATCGTAGGACGCCGTACAGGCTACACAAAAAAGGTTGAACAGTTTATCAAAGATAACGGTTTAGGCGAAAGAGTGCATATTATCAGTAATGTCCCTTTCAACGATTTGCCCGCTTTTTATCAATCAGCAGAGATTTTTGTATATCCTTCCCGTTTTGAAGGTTTCGGTATCCCCATCATAGAGGCACTATATTCGGGTATTCCTGTGGTAGCCGCCACAGGCTCATGTCTGGAAGAAGCCGGAGGGCCCGACTCTATCTACGTAAACCCGGATGATATCACCGGACTGGCTGATGCATTTAAACAAATATATTCAAATTCCGATAAAAGGAAGAACATGGTGGAGAAAGGACGGGAATTCGCGAAACGGTTCTCTGAGAAACAACAATCGGAAGAAATTATTAACATCTACAAGAAACTAATACGATGAACATACTTAAACACTCAATAAAGAAATTTATATATGGTACGCTTCCATATTATTTTATGAAAGGGTATAAGCCGGATTCTCCTTATCTGAAGTATTATAAATACATCAGAAAACATGGATATTCAAGACACTTATACGAATTCAAAGATGAGTATTTGAGTATGCCTGTCGATGTACGGAAAGACGAAAATAGGAATTTGTATTATGTACTAAAGGAGGATGGTAAACGCCTGTACTTCCAAAGAACAACACCTCCCCATAAAATCCAGAAGTATTACAGGGCGTTGATGATAGAGCAAGACCAACGCTCCGCACACCATTATTTCAATAATAATAAGGACGTAACGGGAAAGGTTTTTGTTGACGTGGGATGTGCCGAAGGATATTCTTCGCTGGAGATTATCGAAGAAGCCAAACATGTTTATTTATTTGAGCAGAACGAATCGTGGCTGGAAGCTATCAGGGCCACTTTTGAGCCATGGAAAGACAAGGTAACCATTGTTCAGAAGTATGTGAGCAACCGTAATTCTCCCAAAGAACAGAAACTGGACGATTTCTTCAGAGACAAACCGGACGAGCATCTATTTATAAAAATGGATATAGAAGGGGCTGAGCGCCGTGCGCTGGCCGGATGTGAACAGCTTTTCCGGGATTGCAAGAAAATAGATTTCGCCATCTGTACTTATCACCTACATGATGACGAGGAGGTTATTTCTGCGTTTCTTGATAAACACAACTGCACATACAGAAATCAAAAAGGATTTTTCAGACACAAGATCAGGAGTGTTGTTCTTCGAGGCAACAAGAAAGTAAATTAACTACCGATAGTCAGAAGATAGCAAATCGCAATAATCATACTTACACAAGTAGGTATCATAAATATGTTTTTCCTTCGCTAATAAATAATGCGAGAAGTGAGGCTCCCAGGAAAGGAACTTACGCGTAGAGCGACATAAGCGGAACAATAAAATATGCGAAACGATATGTTTTGACTTCTCTTTTCGGGCTGCACGACGGTAAATGTAGTGGGTAAAGAACTGATCACTGTAATAAAGAGCGAGCTTGACAGTAGCCGCCACATCCCAACCCCGCAAAGAAGCATATTCGGTCATTATATATGCCAGCACTTCCCGGGATATGCACAGACGGCACATATTACGGCAAACTTTATCACAATCTATTTCCGGTAATAACTGCATACGGTTCACATCAACCAAAGAGAAGCTATATTCATTTGCTCCATTCTGATGAATCAGAATATTGCCGGGAGAATAGTCCAAATGTAAAATACCCGCCTGATGTAATGCAAAAGTGTAACGCGCGAACGCCAGTAACTTGTCTTCATTTCCCTCAACCTTACCGTCCATCAAATAACGAACGGTTTCACCATTGTCATAGCAACAAACATAGTAGCTGTTTGTAAGAAGACCTTTCTGAAATTGTTCGATCATGGCAATCGGTTCCGGAGTATTGAAACCATGCTTCTGAAGTTCCATGGAATAGATATAGGAGCGGGCAGCTTTGGATTGGCGGAAATATGAATAGACAACACGATTAATGATGTGAGGCTTTTTAAAGCTTTTCACAACAACATCAACGTTATCCAGACTAATCCGTTTTAGAATATTACGCCCATCATACACCACCTTTCCTTCATCCGCAAAGAACTTGGGAATCTCCTCTATCTGTTTTTGCAAATGTGTGTACTTGGGATTTACAATCACTCTCATTACACTCTTCTATAAATCCTACTTACAAAGATTGTGCAAAGATAAAGAAATTAGGGCATATTCCGACTATATTTTTTTCTTTTATCGCAAAACTAAGATAAAAGGGGACAATTTAGCCCTTTATTTCGACTCCCAAGTCTGCGCAGGCTTGCTTTATTGCCTTAAAGCAATAATATCCATGCGAAAGTTTATCGGCTATTTGCAATACATTTTTCTTCATTTCCATGTATTGTCCTGCACTTATTTTAGGTAAAATATCTTCAAGTTCCGTCAAAGAAGAGATACATATACCCACATTGTTCTTCTTCACAAAAGGCGCCAGCCCGGCTTTCTCCCAAACGATAATCGGAAGACCGCAACGTATGTAGAGAGACATTTTATGAGGAGCGTTATATTGAAGATATTCTCCCAAAGCACCACTTCCTCCCTCTAAAGAAGATCCATACCAGGCAAGTCCATATTCGCCTTCTGCCGTCGCTATCAGCTCGTCCGAAGAGACAAAGCCTTTATAATCAACTTTTCCTTCCAGTTTTTCGGTTTCAAGACCACTTCCATAGAGCACTATATCATAAGAACGGGGAGAATTTGCCTGTTTATATAAGAAATCATTATGATAAGAAGACAAAGCACCGACAAACAGGATGCGGTTCGGTGATTTCGGCACATCATTGCCGGCAACAGGTTGGCTATCGGATAAATAATCAAATATCTCCAATATCTGCAGCTTGGCCTTAATTCCATGTTCAAGCAGCCAGTCCCTCATACGTTCACTATGTACTATCACACAGTCCGAGTGATCCAAGCGCGCTATTTCTTGGGGGATAGTCAGCTTCTTACGACGAAAACTACCCAAATCATGAATCAACGTCACCACCTTGCAGCCACGTAGATGAGCCATATTGCAGACAAATGCATAATATTTCTTCAAAGGATATTGCAGTACCAGCACATCGCCTTTACGCAAACAGAGAATACTCTTCAGCACACTGAATAAGGTACGACAAAAAGCTACAACGACATTTCTATACCGGGTTTGTTTCAGCCCGACATTCCGGAAGCCATGCGACTCCATTATCTGTTCAATGTCTGTTTTTGCTTTATTTCCGGCATTATCGACACCTCGGTAATTTCTTGATAGATAACAAATCATAGGAATGATATTTTATAGTTCATTTTGCGCCAAAACCAATGCGGCAGCCACTGTATCGTCCATATCAAAATAAGCGTATTGAGCTAAACGTCCGCCAAACAAGACTCCGGGAGTATGTATAGCCAACTCCTTGTATTTCTCGTACAACCGCATATTTCTCTCGTCATTCACCGGATAATAAGGTTCGTCCCCGGGAGTGAATGCAGAAGGATATTCGCGGGTGATCACCGTATGCGGCTGCTTACCAAATTCGAAATGTTTATGTTCGATAACACGGGTATAAGGAATCTCTCTTTCACAATAATTAATGACCGCATTCCCCTGATAATTTTCCATTTCCAGACGTTCGTGTTCAAAACAAAGACTACGGTATTCCAAATGCCCGAAACGAAAATCGTAATACTCGTCAATACATCCGGTAAACAATACTTTATCCACCAGCGAATCCAGTTCTTCACGAGCAGAAAAATAATTCGTCCCCAAACGCACATCAGCTCCTTCAAACAAACTTTCAATCAGCTTATTGTATCCGCCTTTAGGAATGCCTTGATACTCGTCATTAAAATAATTATTATCATAAACGAAACGGAAAGGAAGTCGTTTTATAATAAAGGCCGGAAGCTCCGTTGCAGGACGCCCCCACTGTTTTTCCGTATATCCCTTGATTAGTTTCTGATAAATATCTTTTCCACAAAGCGTCAAAGCCTGTTCTTCCAGATTGGCAGGAGCCTGGATATGTGCATATTCGCTACGTTGTTCTTCAATCTTATCCTTAGCCTCTTTAGGAGTGTTAACTCCCCATAACTTATTAAAAGTATTCATGTTAAAAGGCAGATTATATAATATGCCTTCATAATTAGCTAATGGAGAATTAGTGTAGCGATTAAATGTTACGAAACGGTTCACATAATCCCAGACTTCTTTATTGTCTGTATGAAAGATGTGCGCTCCGTAAAGATGTACATGAATGCCATCTATATTCTCACAATAGATATTTCCGCCGATATGACTACGTTTATCTATAACAAGACAGCGCTTGCCCGCATCAATGGCTTGACGAACAAACACAGCCGCAAACAGCCCTGCTCCAACTACCAGATAGTCATATTCTTTCATATACATTCAAAAGCTATTTATGATTAATCAATGATTCCCTCAATCTTTGCAATCACCTGTTCGGGAGTTATATCCCTCAAGCAAGCATAGTCGCCCCGCCAGCAAGGCTTCTGTCCATAAACCGAACAAGGACGACAGGATAAATCAAGTTGTACTGTATTGACCGGTAATTGTTTCCACCCCATAAACCCGGCATAAGGATGAGTGGCTCCCCAAACGGAAACCACAGGTATATTCACCAGAGATGCCAAATGCATATTAGCAGAGTCCATAGACAACATCACATCCAGATGACTCATCAGATTCAGTTCCGTACGCATATTCAATTTACCGATCATGGAAACCACCGAAGGATATTTGGCAATCCAGGAGTCAAAGACTTCCTGTTCGCTTTTCCCACCGCCAAACAGAAAAACTTTCACCGCAGGATTAGCAGCAAAATGAGCAACAACCTGTTCCTGCAATTCTAACGGATAAATCTTGCCCTTATGCTTGGCAAAAGGAGCAATACCGATCCATTTTTGTTTTCCTTTCGGTCCTGTCATCGGTTCAATCTCTGCGAAATCACCCTTTCCTTCTCCATAAATAGAAGAAAAGTTCAATAAAACCGGCAGTCCCAACTTTTCTAACACATCAGCATAACGACGGAAAGAACTTTTCTGGTTCTCCAGCACTTTATGACGGCGGCGAACCAGTTTCTTTTTTCCGGCTCTCCCTTTACAAATGAAAGCAACCGGTATATTGGCAAGGCGAAACCGCAGACACAGATATTTCGAACGAAGTACGTGATGAAAGTCCGCCACGTAATCGAAATGCATTCTTTTCAGTTCCGAATAAAGGCTGTTCAATCCCCATAGCCCTTTATGCTTACCTGTCAGATCAGCTCCGACAAAATTCACATTTTCAGGCAAACTTTGAAAAAGAGGTTGCCATACGGCACGACTTAATACAGTGATTTCGTGCTGTGGATATTGCACAGCAAGCGAATGTATCACAGGTATTGTCATGGCTACATCGCCAAGGGCTGAAAAACGGATAATGAGAATACGCGCCATTCGTTATTTTTTTGCATAAAGCACCGGATTCAACGCCGGGTCGTTATACATCTTCATCTGTTTATATACTTTCATATATTTTCTTCCGGCTTCAATGTCTGCCAACAACTGTTCGATAGCAGAAGAAAGGTCTTTCTGCTGTTCCAACAGAATATTCAGCTTGGTCCGGCATTGCTCACGATGTTCTTCGGTAGTATCCGTACGTTCCACCTCCTGCTTCATGTGGTAAATTTTCAACGCAAGAATAGAAAGCCGGTCAATTGCCCATGCAGGACTCTCTGTATTGATAGTTGCATCAGAAAGCGGTTTAACAGCTTTGTATTTGTCCAAAAAATAACTATCAATCAGTTCAACCAGATCAGTACGGTCTTGATTGGACTTATCAATTCTTCTTTTCAAAGCCAGTGCTTCTACAGGATCAATTTGAGGGTCACGGATAATATCTTCGAAATGCCATTGAACGGCATCGATCCAATTTTTCAAGTATAAATAATACTCAATCGTCTTCAACTCGTAAGGATTGTTCATCGGTGCATCTACACTGTCCGTTACGTGGTAATCAGTCGTCGATTTCCAAAAAATCTCGTTGCAAAGGTTACTAAATGTCATAATCTTAACTAGCTTATAGATATATAATAGGGCAAATCTATGTAATATTTTTCAGACAAGCAACCCTTTCTTACTTTTTTATTTCCTACCTTTGTGGGAACTAAATACAGATTGTATATGAAAATTATTATCGATAATAAGATACCTTATATAAAAGAGGCTGTCCAGACAATAGCCGACGAAATAATCTACGCCCCCGGAAAGGATTTTACTCCGGAACTGGTACAAAACGCAGATGCGCTGATTATCCGGACCCGTACTCACTGCAATCAGGAATTACTGGAAGGCAGCCGGGTAAAGTTTATAGCTACGGCAACCATAGGGTTCGACCATATCGATACTGAATATTGTAAGCGGGCAGGTATCGAATGGACAAATGCACCCGGTTGCAACTCAGCTTCTGTTGCCCAATATATTCAATCTTCACTCCTGATATGGAAGTCTTTCAAAAATAAGAAACTGGACGAACTGACTATTGGAATCGTAGGAGTAGGAAATGTGGGGAGTAAAGTTGCCAAAGTCGCCGAAGACTTCGGCATACGCGTTCTACTGAACGATCTACCACGGGAAGAAAAAGAAGGAAAAGAATCCTTTACCTCTTTAAATAAGATAGCGGAAGAATGTGACATCATCACTTTTCACGTACCTTTATATAAAGAAGGCAAATACAAAACATTCCACCTGGCAGATGAAGATTTCTTCAATTCGCTAAAACGCAAACCTGTTATCATTAATACTTCACGAGGAGAAGTTATCGACACAGGCACTCTCTTGAAGGCATTGAACAATGGTTCTATCTCAGACGCTATTATTGATGTATGGGAACACGAACCGGAAATCAATCGTGAATTATTAGAGAAAGTGATTATCGGCACTCCACACATTGCCGGATATTCCGCTGACGGCAAGGCTAACGCAACGCGAATGTCGCTGGATGCAATCTGTAAGTTCTTCCATATAGAGGGAAAGTATGAAATTAACGCTCCCGCACCCACCTCTCCTATCATTCATGCACAAAGTCAGGAAGAAGCATTGCTCCAAATATATAACCCTGTCGAAGACAGCGACCGGCTGAAAGCTCAACCGGAACTGTTTGAAGAATTACGGGGAAACTATCCGTTACGAAGAGAAGAAAAAGCCTACATAATAAAAATCGAATAAAACAATTTCTCACATATATTTATAAAGTTCTTTTCAACTCACCTGCTATCTTCCGAGAATGCATCACCACACCTTCCCTAATCAGATGATAACGCGAGTCATAGAACATACTATCAGGATAAACACAACCGGAAGGTTCCAAATAATAAGGAAAGCCTATAGCCTTCAAACTCTCCGAGATACGGTTAATGGCCAAAGAATCATTTTGAAAAGAAGAACGACAATATGGAGGAGGCAAGAAGAAAATAGTCACCCCCCGCTCACTTAAAATAGATATTTTCTCTTTTAAATCTATAAAAACTTTTTCATCGGGTGATACCATAGGTAATGGGGCACTGTCCCAATGTCCGGCAGAAGATAGATTATAATGTCCGGTATAATCACCATATTCATTATATTTGGTACGAACTTCCATATTCTCCGGTATATCTTCTATATCCATACCTATCCGTTTTACACGTTTACGAATCAAGCGATACATCGAAAAAAAATTATGTGTATTTACCATATTATATAAGGCCTTTCCCCATTCATGCTTTATCAGATACATATCAGTCAGACCTTCATCCCCATAATAACTGCCCTCCTTAAGAAAATGATTATATTCTGCAGAAACGAGCAACACATCTCCTTTTCGTAAATGGTCGTAAACCTCCTCAAACATATAATTCAATCCCAACCCGATATGTATTCCCATATTCACAGGTTCCAGATGTAATGTATCTCTCAGAATGGAAGAATCAAAGCCAAAGCGGGCGTTAGAACCACCTATTATTAGCAAGCGGGACTGATTTCCCAATTCTTCCAAACGCTTTTCTTTATCCAGTGCAGACGCATAATTCACATATGTCAAATCATCTTGCCATGCTAAAAAGACCAACGTTCCCCAACACAATGCATTAATAACAGCTACGGGAATTAATGCTAAAAGAAGATTTCTTAAGAACTTTCTCATATTCCTTATTTAGAATTGAAAATAAATGAACTCCGAGGACTTACCCATGGTTATCTCTATGAATAAGATTACAAACGTCAGGATAGCAACGCGCAATGATTTACTTTTTAGAAATTGAATCTGCAACGCATATGGCTTATCTCGCTGAAACCATTCCAGAATCCAGAAAAGCAGAATATACAATCCTACCTCCAAAGAGTGGGAAGGCATATTGCCGGTAGACTGTTGCATAGAAAAAAGTCGTCCGATATAGCCGATAGCTTGTTCCATATTTTCTGCCCGGAACAGTATCCAGCCGATTACTACCAGAAAAAATGTTGTTCCTATCTGAATAGCCTCCTTCCAGGAAGGAAGAAGTTTTCCTTCTGCCACAATGCCACGATATTTTCTATTGGAAGAAGTAAGTAATAAAGGCAGGAATAATAAAGCATGGAAAAGTCCCCAGCAAATAAATGTCCAGTTAGCTCCATGCCAGAAGCCGCTTACGAGAAATATAATAAAAGTATTCCGCACACTTTTCCACTTCCCTACCCGGCTTCCGCCTAAAGGAATATAAATGTAATCTCTAAACCATGTCGTTAGCGAAATATGCCATCTTCTCCAAAACTCCGCTATATTACGCGAGATATACGGATAATCGAAATTCTTCATTAATTTAATCCCGAGCAACTTGGCTGTACCGATAGCTATATCCGAATAACCGGAAAAATCACAGTAGATTTGAAAGGTGAAGAAGACAGCTCCTAAAAATAGTTGTATGCTTCCCAACTGTTGGTAATTGCTAAAAACGATATCGACCAATCGGCTACAATTATCGGCTATCACCATTTTCTTAAATAACCCGTACAGTATCTGCTGCATTCCGTCTACTGCCTGTCCATAATCGAACGTGCGAACTTTCAAGAACTGCGGCAACAAGTTAGTAGCCCTTTCGATAGGACCTGCCACTAATTGAGGAAAGAAACTGATAAAAGCAAAAAATGCCACCATATCATGTGTAGGTTTCATTTTATGCTGATATATATCAATAGTATAGCTGAGAGCCTGAAAAGTGTAAAAGCTGATTCCAACAGGAAGCAGAATATCTAATGTTACCCAATCCAACTTAATCCCGAAAGTCTCAAATAAGGACACAAAGTTCTCAGAAAAGAAATTAAAGTACTTAAATATGCATAACACCAACAAATTCAATGTAATATTAGCCGCACATATCCATCGTTGAATCAAACGACGTTCTTGCCGCTCTATCAGGATTCCGCTAGCATAACTACACAAAGTAGTAAATGCTATTAAAATTAGAAAACGCCAGTCCCACCAACCATAAAAGATATAACTACTGATTACAACAAATATATTTTGTAATTTCAAACGTTTAAAAATAAACCAGTATCCGATAAAAAACAATGGCAAGAATATTACATATTCTATTGAATTGAACAACATAACAGTTTAGAAGGCTAATTTAGTGTGGGGATTATAACGTCGTTATAATCTGTTCTATTACTCGTGGGAAATGTTCGTACTCTAAAGCGTGTACCTTCTCGGCGACATCCCCAGGAGAATCTGTCGGAAGAACGGGACAGGTCGCCCGAAAGATCGTATCTCCTTCATCATAGTGTTCATTAATATAATGTATAGTAATACCGCTTTCTTTTTCACCGGCAGCAACCACAGCCTGGTGAACACGATCTCCATACATCCCCTTCCCGCCGAACTTCGGAAGAAGTGCAGGATGTATATTTATGATTTTATCGGCACGCGGACAAGGAATCCTGCCAGCACAATAAAATCAATTCGATACTCCTGCAAAACAGCCAGAATTTCATCTCCGGCTATCCAATCTTCCTTTGTAAACACGTTACAGGGCACTCCTAGACGGTGTGCACGCTCCAAAACATAGGCATCACTTTTGTTGGAAAGCACCAATGACACCAGAGCAGAGTCATTCTTTTGGAAATACCGGATAATATTCTCGGCATTAGAGCCGGAACCGGAAGCGAAAATAGCGATGTTTTTCTTCATAACTCTCGATTTCAATGCACAAAACAGTGAAAAATGTGCAAAACATTGCATTTATTTAGTCAAATATTTGCGCAAAACGATAAATATTCATTCCTTTGCACCGCAAATTTAAAGAAATAAAACTAATTATTAATTAAAAACTTAGAAATTGCATCAAGAGTAAAAGCGATTATCGTTGATAAATTAGGCGTAGAAGAATCAGAAGTTACTAACGAAGCAAGCTTCACTAACGACCTGGGAGCAGATTCTCTTGACACTGTAGAACTTATCATGGAATTCGAAAAAGAATTCGGTATCTCTATTCCTGATGACTAAGTAATTATCCGATTTCATCAATATGGAATTAAAAAGAGTGGTAGTAACAGGCCTTGGCGCCATTACTCCTGTTGGCAATGGTGTGCCCGAATTTTGGGAGAATATTGTGAACGGGGTTAGTGGAGCAGGGCCTATTACTCATTTTGATGCGTCGCTATTCAAGACCCAATTCGCATGCGAAGTGAAAAACTTCGATGTAACGAAATATATCGATCGTAAAGAGGCAAGGAAAATGGATCTGTACACTCAGTACGCCATTGCAGTTGCCAAAGAAGCGGTAGCAGACTCCGGTCTTGATGTAGAAAAAGAAGACTTGAACAGAATCGGTGTTATTTTTGGCGCCGGTATCGGTGGTATACATACATTTGAAGAGGAAGTAGGCAACTACTACACTCGTCAGGAAATGGGTCCGAAGTTTAATCCGTTCTTCATCCCGAAGATGATCTCGGATATCGCTGCCGGACAGATTTCTATCATGTATGGCTTCCATGGTCCTAACTACGCGACTTGTTCGGCATGTGCTACTTCTACCAATGCCATTGCAGATGCGTTTAACCTGATTCGTCTGGGCAAAGCAAATGTGATTGTATCCGGTGGTTCGGAAGCGGCTATCTTCCCCGCAGGTGTAGGCGGTTTCAATGCTATGCATGCTCTGTCAACCCGCAACGACGAGCCCGAAAAGGCTTCACGTCCGTTCAGTGCAAGCCGTGACGGCTTCATCATGGGCGAAGGTGGCGGTTGCTTGATTCTGGAAGAATTGGAACATGCGAAAGCCCGTGGTGCTAAAATCTATGCAGAAGTTGCCGGCGTAGGCATGTCTGCTGATGCACATCACCTGACAGCTTCTCATCCGGAAGGTCTTGGAGCCAAACTTGTGATGATGAATGCATTGGAAGATGCGGAAATGGACCCGAAAGAAGTGGATTATATCAATGTACACGGTACATCTACTCCGGTTGGTGACATTTCGGAAGCAAAAGCGATTAAAGAAGTATTCGGTGATCATGCGTTCGAGTTGAACATCAGTTCAACAAAATCAATGACAGGTCACTTGCTGGGTGCTGCCGGTGCGGTAGAATCAATTGCAAGTATCCTTGCCATCAAGAACGGCATTGTTCCCCCGACTATCAACCATGAAGAAGGTGACGACGACGAAAATATCGACTATAACCTTAATTTCACGTTCAATAAAGCACAGAAACGCGAAGTTAATGTTGCCTTGTCCAACACATTCGGATTCGGCGGTCATAATGCGTGCGTTATCTTCAAAAAATACGCTGAGTAAAATCGTGTTACGAAACCAAATAGATAAGATAAGGCTCTTGTTCCACAGGGATAGAGAGTCTTATCTTTGTTTTTACCGGATACTCGGTTTCTACCCGCGTAACATCCAGCTCTATGAGCAGGCTCTCTTACATAAATCCTCATCTGTCCGTTCGGACAAGGGGCGTCCGTTAAACAATGAGCGTCTGGAATTTTTAGGTGATGCCATTCTCGACGCTATCGTAGGCGATATCGTCTACAAACGTTTTGAAGGGAAGCGGGAAGGTTTCCTGACAAACACACGTTCCAAGATTGTACAACGGGAGACTTTAAACAAACTTGCCGTAGAGATCGGACTGGACAAACTTATTAAATATTCAACCCGTTCTTCTTCCCACAACAGCTATATGTACGGGAATGCTTTCGAGGCATTTATCGGAGCGATCTACCTGGACCAAGGATATGAACGCTGCAAACAGTTTATGGAGCAGCGAATCATTAATCGTTATATTGATCTGGATAAAATCTCCCGTAAAGAAGTAAACTTCAAATCAAAACTGATCGAATGGAGCCAAAAGAGCAAACTGGAGGTTTCTTTTGAACTGATTGAGCAATTCCTTGATCAGGACAGCAATCCTGTTTTCCAGACAGAAGTACGCATTGAAGGACTTCCTGCCGGAACCGGAACCGGATATTCCAAGAAAGAATCCCAACAGAATGCCGCCCAGATGGCTATAAAGAAAGTAAAGGACCCGATTTTCATGGCAACCGTCAACGAAACCAAAATGCAGCAATCAGCAATGGCAGCCGAACCTGAACCCGAAATGGATGCAGACTCTGATATCGAATTACTGAATGACAATATATTGGAAGAAAATGAGTTCGACAATGAGATTACGGCAGAACCGATCGTGAAATCTATCCAAAGCAAATCCCCATGCGACGTCCCTGAATCACCAGATCGTGATCTTCACTAACCAACTTTAGTTTCCCAGCCACTTCTTCCAAAGGGATAGAAGCAATAGTATCTCCTTTTAGTGCAACCATACGCCCGAATTCCCCGTTGGCAATCAGTTCCGTCGCGTGTCCGCCCATCCGGGTAGAGAGATTACGGTCATAAGGAGTAGGCGAACCACCACGTTGAATATACCCTAATACGGTTTCACGGGTTTCAATACCCGTCTCATACTCTATTTCCTGTGCAATGTATTCCGCAGCACGTTTACGGCCGTCCGTCCGAATGCCTTCAGCTACTACTACAATAGAATATGGTTTCCCCTTTTTCAATCTTTCCAGAATAGTGTTTCCTATGTTTTTAATGCTATAAGGTATTTCAGGCACAAGAATAACATCTCCCCCTCCTGCCATACCGGAATACAAAGCAATCCAACCCGCTTTATGTCCCATGACTTCAATCACCATCACCCTTTTATGAGAACTTGCGGTAGAATGCAACCGGTCGATAGCATCTGTAGCAATACTTACAGCCGAGTCGAAACCAAAAGAGATATCCGTCCCCCAGATATCGTTGTCAATGGTTTTAGGAACCGAAACGATATTTACACCCATGGCAGCAAATTTGGCAGCCGTCTTTTGCGTTCCGTTTCCACCGATACAGACAACACAATCCAATCCCATTTCCCGAATATTCTGAAAGATCAGTGCAGGTTTATCGACATCCGAAATAACACCTCCTTTTTTAAAAGGCTTCTCGCGGGAAGTCCCCAACATCGTTCCACCAAGATTCAGCAAACCCGATAAAGATTTATCGGTAAAGGATTCTACATCTTTTGTGAGCAACCCCTGAAAGCCGCTATGAATACCTACCACTTCCATACCGTAGTAGTTAATGGCAGTTTTGCACACGCCACGAATAGTGGCATTTATACCGGGGCAATCTCCCCCTGATGTTAAGATTCCGATTCTCATTGTCGCATTTTTTAGTCTAAAACTCGGAGATTATATGAAAGCCGTCAATTTTTAACGATTATTTCCGTCGTAAAGATAGAAAAAAAAGATAAATAAGTTACTTTTGCACGACTAAACATTATTATGTTAAAGCAGAAATGAATATTACAAAAATTATTAGTAAGACTTTTGATTCCCGTTTAAAACAGATAGACCTATATGCTACTCAGGCCAGTGAGATACAGCATAGTGTACTAAACCGCTTAGTACATCAGGCTGCTCAGACAGAATGGGGAAAAAAGTACGACTATTCCTCGATCCGCAGCTATGAAGACTTCAGAAAACGTGTTCCAATCCAGACTTATGAGGAAATCAAGCCGTATGTAGAACGTTTGCGGGCAGGAGAACAGAATCTGCTTTGGCCGTCGGAAATACGTTGGTTCGCCAAATCTTCCGGAACGACAAATGATAAAAGTAAATTCCTCCCTGTCAGTAAGGAAGCACTGCAAGACATTCATTACAGAGGAGGAAAAGACGCTGCCGCACTTTACTTCCGCATCAACCCGGACAGCCATTTCTTTTCAGGAAAAGGATTGATCCTAGGGGGAAGCCATAGTCCGAATCTCAATTCTAATCATAGCCTGGTAGGAGATTTATCTGCTATTTTGATTCAAAATGTCAATCCGCTTATCAATTTTGTCCGTGTGCCCAGCAAGAAAATCGCACTAATGAGCGAATGGGAAACCAAGATAGAGGCGATAGCCAACAGTACTATTCCGGTCAACGTCACAAGTTTATCCGGCGTACCGTCGTGGATGTTGGTGCTTATCAAACGGATCCTTGAAAAAACAGGCAAACAGACGTTGGAAGAAGTATGGCCGAATCTGGAAGTTTTCTTCCACGGAGGAGTTGCATTTACTCCTTACCGTGAGCAATACAAGCAAGTGATTCATTCACCGAAGATGCACTATGTAGAAACCTACAATGCTTCCGAGGGTTATTTCGGCACACAGAACGATCTTTCAGATCCTGCAATGTTGCTGATGATCGACTACGGAATCTTCTACGAATTTGTTCCGTTGGAAGAAGTTGACAAAGAGAATCCACGTGCCTATTGCCTTGAGGAAGTGGAGCTTAACAAGAATTACGCAATGGTCATTTCGACCTCTTGCGGTTTGTGGAGGTATATGATTGGGGATACAGTGAAATTTACCGGCAAGAACCCTTATAAATTTGTCATTACCGGACGAACCAAACATTTCATCAATGCTTTTGGCGAGGAACTAATCGTAGATAATGCGGAAAAAGGACTGGCAAAGGCTTGTTCGGAAACAGGGGCGCAAGTGAGTGAATATTCTGCCGCACCGGTGTTTATGGACGAACATGCCAAATGCCGCCACCAATGGTTAATAGAGTTCGCTAAAATGCCGGATTCCGTTGAGAAGTTCGCAGCAATACTGGATGCAACATTAAAGGAAGTAAACTCCGACTATGAGGCGAAACGTTGGAAAGATATTGCATTGCAACCCTTGGAAGTAATCGTTGCCCGACCGGGACTATTCCATGACTGGCTGGCACAGAGAGGGAAGTTGGGAGGACAGCACAAAGTCCCCAGACTCAGCAATACACGTGAATACATAGAGACAATGCTGGCGTTGAATTCCAGCCCTCAAATATAGAGAAACTTATCATATAGTTATTACAGGTTTTCTTTTTTGCAAAGATTACTTGCCTGAGACCCGGGTGTCGTGTAGACGGAATCCGGGTCTCAGCATGGATGAGACTTGGGTTCGCACAAGTTATTCTGGCTGTCGGATAGTTATCGGGCTTTTACTATAATCCCTCCCCCCAGCAGCAAATCATCTTTATAGAATGCGGCAGCTTGTCCCGGAGCAATAGCAGTCAACGGTTCATGAAGCTGTATATGCAATAAGTGTTCCGGAGTAACAGTTACCGTACCGTGATTCTCCTGTTTGCGGTACCGTATCTTCACGATTATATCAGAACAACCGAGTACACGGTTTTCGTTTATCAAGTTCCAATTATCCAGCCACATTTCTGTTTTCTCTAGAGATTGAAGAGGGGCAAGTACTATCTCATTCTTTTCCGGAAATATATCTTTCACAAAAACAGGACGATTCAGATGTATCCCTAGCCCGCGTCTCTGTCCGATGGTATAAAAAGGATATCCTTCATGCCAAGCAATAAAATGCCCCGTTTCATCGACAAACCGCCCGCGTCTGACTATTTCTGACCATTTCTGACCATGTGCGGTAAAAAGCTGATCATGTTTATCCAACCAGTTTTTTAAAAAACTCCGATAATCCATTGGACAGAAACAAACCCCTAAGCTGTCCTTTTTAGTAGCAACTTTCCGGAAGCCACGTTCAGCAGCCAATGCACGGGCTTCCACTTTCGTGATATCCCCCATTGGCAATAACATTCTACGGAGAATATCTTGTTTCAATCCCCATAAAAAGAACGTCTGATCCTTGTCCGAATCAGTCGCAGATGTGATATAATAGGTACCTTCCAACTTAACTTTCCGAACGTAATGCCCTGTGGCAATATAGAATATGCCCATTTCATCGGCAAGTTCCGCTAACAACGGCCATTTCAAATAATTATTGCATAAGGTACAGGGAACCGGCGTACGCCCCGCCATATATTCCTGCACGAAATACTCAATGATCTGCTTATTGAATACTTCACGGGC
Source organism: Bacteroides sp. 43_46 (assembly GCF_001915455.1). NCBI lineage: Bacteria > Pseudomonadati > Bacteroidota > Bacteroidia > Bacteroidales > Bacteroidaceae > Bacteroides > Bacteroides sp. 43_46. The sequence goes on from NZ_MNQN01000141.1 coordinate 58,430, forward strand.
ATCGTACGTTATATGACGGATTCCCAAATGCTCCGCCAAACTACGGGCATCTTCCAGATATTCGGTCGAGCCATTTAATTCATAAAAACGAAAAGTCACCCCGATCACCTCATATCCGGCCTCCAGCAGTCTCATAGCGGCAACGGAACTATCCGTACCGCCACTCATTCCTAACAATACTCGTTTGTTTTCTTCTATCATGCTGCAAAATTAAGGATTTTCCCGTATCTTTGTCAGTTAAAGCCCAAAGAGAATGAGAGAGAAAACAACTAACGGACAAGTCATCATCGTTTATACAGAGCATCCTGTGTTTGGTATACTACTGATCCCTTACATAGCAGAGCGACTGGAAGATGGCACGTTGCAGTTGATTGAACAGGCTTTTCACGCTTCTCCCGAAGCTATTGAACAAATGAATGAAGCAGAAAGACAAGCCATCGACATCGCTTCTCACTATACAGAGAAATATTTAATGGGAGCCTATTCCCGCGAAAAGACAGTATCACGCTTCCTGCATAAGTTATCTCAAGATCCTGAGAAAGTAAAGAATAACATTCGGCCATTTATTGAAGGCAAACTACTCGAGATGCTTACTCTCATACGGGAAAACGGGTTATCTTTTTATCAGAAACAGCCCGGAAGCAAAGTGTTGTACGCCCACCATGCTTATCACGTACATCCACATGACGCCGAAGTCCGCTTTACATTTCATGTCGACAGCACTACTTTCCGCTATCAACTGCAATGTTATTATGAGAAGCAACCATTTTCATTGGACGACCAAAAACCCGTTATCGCATTAACTGCCTCACCGGCTACTCTATTGTTAGGGATGAATTTATACTTCTTTCCACACATAGATAGTGTCCGGCTCTTACCCTTCACCAAGAAAAAGGCAATTAGTGCAAGTGCCGCTCAACTCGAAAAGTATATCGACAATATTGTCATTCCGATTGCACGCTATCACGAAATCATAACCGAAGGGTGGGATATCCCTGAAGAAAGATGTGCCTGCGAAGCATTACTGTCACTTGAAGACATCACTCATAGCGAACAGTTGTTGCAGCTTGGTTTTCGTTATAGAGACCAGCTATTTACATCAGACAACGGAGCAGCAATGAAGAAAATCATTTATCGGAAAGACTCCGGTGAGGTATCCTTCTTCCGGCGGGATATTGTCGCCGAAAAAAAAGCGATTCAGCTTTTAGAAAGCTCCGGTCTGCAACGTATCGGTGATATCCATTTCAAGTTATCAGCCGGTTCTTCTGAGAAAACACTTGTTGAGTGGATCAATAAGCATCGGGAGATGTTACAATCGGACTTTCAACTGACCGGCCATATGGGAAACACTCCTTACTGCCTGGACGAAATACATATCGAGCAGAGCTGTGACGATGAAGTAGTAGACTGGTTTGAGTTACATATCACCGTTGTTGTCGGCAACCTGCGCATTCCTTTCTCACGCTTCCGCAAGCATATCCTCGAAGAAAAGAGAGAATATCTGCTGCCGGACGGACGCATGATCCTTTTACCCGAGGAATGGTTCAGTAAGTATGCGAACTTGTTGGAAATGGGAGTTCAGACAGAGCAGGGAATACGATTGAAGCATACATTTATAGGCGCCGCGCAAGCTGCCTTGGGAGGAACAGGACTTAAAAAGTTCTCTGGCAAAAATCAGATTAAGAATGTTTCCGTCCCTAAAGCACTAAAAGCAACATTACGTCCTTACCAGCAGAAAGGATTCTCATGGATGATGCATCTGCATAAACTAGGATTCGGCGGATGTCTGGCAGACGATATGGGACTGGGGAAAACTCTCCAGACACTTACGTTGTTACAACATATATATAAATCGCCCGCCTCAAGGAAAGCAGCCACTCTCATCGTCGTTCCTACGTCGCTGTTGCACAACTGGCGACGGGAAGCGAAACGCTTTACAACGCTTTCAATGATTGAATATAACAGTAGCATCGTCGTGCCCCCCAATCATCCCGGGAAGTTCTTCGGACGTTTCCAGTTGATATTCACAACGTATGGCATGATGCGCAACAACATCGACCTGCTTTCTTCTTACAAATTCGAATATATCGTACTCGATGAGAGCCAAAATATTAAGAACAGCGAATCGCTCACCTTCCGTTCTGCACTCCAACTGGAAAGCAAGTATCGGCTTGTACTTACGGGCACACCTATCGAAAATTCACTGAAAGATCTGTGGGCACAATTCCGTTTCATCCAACCGGACTTACTGGGAACTGAGAGCGCTTTTCAAAAACAATTCATGATTCCGATCCGCCAAGGCAATACCCGTGTAGAAGCACAGTTACAACAACTGATATCCCCATTTATTCTTCGCAGAAGCAAAAGTGAAGTGGCTCCGGAACTTCCCCCGCTTACCGAAGAAACGATCTATTGTGACATGCCCGAAGAACAAAATACTCTTTACGAACAAGAAAAAAATAGTTTGCGGAATATCCTGCTCCAACATCCTCAAAGTATGGATAAACTTCATTCTTTCAGTATCTTGAACGGCATCCTGCGGCTACGCCAACTTGCCTGTCATCCGCAACTCATCTATCCGGACTTTAACGGTGCATCCGGCAAAGCGATACAAATAATAGAAATATTCGACACACTACGGAGTGAAGGACATAAAGTACTGATTTTCTCATCCTTCGTCAAACATCTGGAAGTCCTCGCCGAAGCGTTTCGCGAACGGGGCTGGAAATATGCACTACTGACAGGAGCAACCAACAACCGGCCGTCCGAAATTGCCCATTTCACCGAGCAGAAAGACGTACAAGCCTTCCTTATCTCTCTGAAAGCCGGAGGCGTAGGACTTAATCTGACGCAAGCCGACTATGTGTTTATTATCGATCCGTGGTGGAATCCCGCCGCCGAATCGCAGGCTATTGCCCGTGCCCACCGCATCGGACAGGACAAGCAGGTTATCGCCTATCGCTTCATTACCCAGAACAGTATTGAAGAAAAGATTCTCTATCTGCAAGATGAAAAACGAAAGTTAGCAGAAACATTTGTTACCGACAGCGAAACATTGCCTGCATTGAGCAATGAACAGTGGGTGGATTTGCTAAAATAAAAACTGCATCTTTATATGGACTGTCTTGCAAGAATACTTTTTTACTTTATCTTTGCACGCAAAATGACACTGCATGAAATACAAGCTTATCGTGCTCGACCTTGACGGCACACTCACCAACTCTAAAAAAGTAATTACTCCCCGCAACCGGGAAATATTGATACGTGTACAAGAACAGGGCGTCCGTCTGGTTCTTGCTTCCGGTCGTCCGACTTATGGCATTGTGCCGTTGGCAAATGAATTGCGCATGAATGAGTTCGGCGGATTTATCTTATCCTACAACGGAGGGGAAATCATCAATTGGGAAACACAGGAAATGATCTATGAGAATGTATTGCCGAACGATGTCGTCCCCGTACTCTATGAGTGCGCCCGCAGCCACCAGTTAAGCATACTGACTTACGACGGAGCAGAAATCGTAACCGAAAACTCTCAGGACCCGTATGTTCAAAAAGAGGCTTTCCTGAATAAAATGGCAGTTCGGGAAACAAACGACTTCCTGACAGACATCACGCTTCCGGTAGCTAAATGCTTGATTGTGGGAGATGCCGACAAGCTTATCCCCTTAGAAGCCGAACTTTGTCTTCGGTTGCAAGGACGTATCAACGTATTCCGTTCAGAGCCTTACTTTCTCGAACTAGTCCCGCAAGGAATCGACAAAGCCCTGTCTCTTGCCGTATTATTAAAAGAAATAGGAGTAGAACGCAAAGAAATGATAGCAATAGGCGACGGCTACAATGACTTGTCCATGATAAAGTTTGCAGGACTAGGCATTGCCATGGGCAACGCACAGGAACCGGTGAAGAAAGCGGCGGACTATATCACTCTGAGCAATGAAGAAGACGGAGTGGCGGAAGCACTGGAACACTTTTACTATAAATTTACGTAGCATCATATGCTCACAATTCCTTTTTCAACCGTACCTTCATAACCTTTGACTGTATGTCTTATACTCTGTTTCAGCAGTATGCAGAGTAGCTATCGTATATCAATCTTACCATTATATAGCTCGTTGCACTAAAGTGAACAGTTCTTTCTACTAAAGTGATGAGATCTTTCCACTCCAGTACACAGGCCTCATCACTCTTGTGGAAAGAAGCGGATGTTTATTACATAACGCAGTGATGTCAGCAAGAGGATCTGCGAATATCGACTACTTAAGTTATCAGAACAGGGCCAGCAACATATAACCAAAGGTCATCCTACTTTACGTTTATCAATATGGTTCATATAAATAAGCAAATGGTTTCATTTCCAACTATCATGAGAACAATGATGAGAAATACCCCCCAAAAAGATGCATTATAGCCATTTTTGAGTTAACGAACGTAAAAGACGAATGAGAAATACCAATTTTGAAAGGCATTTCTCATTCGTCACATATCTGATTATAAAGGAATTGCCCAAAAATATGAGAACAATGAGAACAATATTAAAAAAATCCGTTCTAGGATGGGGATGCAAATTATAGATGTATGCTGTCCATATACTCATGATACGTACAGCAAGAAAAGCTGTACCAATAAGCGAACACACTCTTTACAACTATATAAGAAAGCTGCGTGAAGTATTGTCCAAAGACAAAGAGATCTCAATCACAACACAGAACAATGGCTATGAGTTACATATTTCAACTTGAATTATCGTAATATATCAAAGATTTATTCTAATTTTGTGGTTTTAAATCGAATAAATAGCAAACGTTATGGAACATCAACTGACCATTTACAACACGTTAGATAGAAAAAAAGAGTTATTCGTACCGCTCCACGCACCTCATGTAGGTATGTATGTGTGCGGACCGACTGTTTACGGTGATGCGCATCTGGGACATGCACGCCCGGCCATTACTTTCGACGTACTCTTCCGTTATCTCACTCATCTAGGATATAAAGTACGTTATGTACGCAATATCACTGACGTAGGTCATTTGGAACATGATGCCGATGAAGGAGAAGACAAAATTGCCAAGAAAGCCCGTCTGGAAGAACTGGAACCAATGGAAGTCGTTCAATACTATCTGAACCGCTACCATAAAGCAATGGAAGCCCTCAACGTGCTCTCTCCAAGTATCGAGCCTCATGCTTCGGGCCATATCATCGAACAAATCCAACTGGTACAGAAGATTCTGGACGCCGGATATGCTTACGAAAGTGAAGGCTCCGTCTATTTCGATGTAGCCAAATATAACAAGGATTATCACTACGGAAAACTTTCCGGACGCAATCTGGATGATGTACTGAACACCACCCGCGACCTTGACGGACAAAGTGAAAAGCGTAATCCCGCCGATTTCGCCCTCTGGAAAAAGGCACAGCCGGAACATATCATGCGCTGGCCATCTCCTTGGAGCGACGGTTTCCCCGGCTGGCATGCCGAATGTACCGCTATGGGACGCAAATATCTGGGTGAGCACTTCGACATTCACGGCGGAGGAATGGACCTGATTTTCCCGCATCATGAGTGTGAAATAGCACAATCAGTAGCCTCACAAGGCGACGATATGGTTCACTACTGGATGCATAACAACATGATTACCATTAACGGAACGAAAATGGGTAAATCGCTCGGCAACTTCATCACATTGGATGAGTTCTTCAATGGCACACATAAGTTGCTGACCCAAGCCTATACTCCAATGACAATCCGCTTCTTCATCCTGCAAGCCCACTACCGCAGTACGGTCGATTTCAGCAATGAAGCACTGATTGCTTCCGAAAAGGGATTGCAACGTCTGATAGAAGCTATCGATGGATTGGGAAAGGTTACCCCTGCATCCGCAACTTCAGAAGGTATCAATGTAAAAGAGCTGCGTGCCAAATGCTACGAAGCCATGAATGACGACCTGAATACTCCAATTGTCATCGCACAGCTTTTCGAAGGTGCCCGCATCATTAATAACGTCATTGCCGGCAATGCAACGATCTCCGCTGAAGACTTGAAAGAGCTGAAAGAAACTTTCCACTTGTTCTGCTTTGACATTATGGGATTGAAAGAAGAAAAAGGTTCTTCCGACAGTCGTGAAAATGCCTATGGTAAAGTGGTGGATATGTTGCTGGAACAGCGTATGAAAGCAAAAGCCAACAAAGACTGGGCTACTTCCGACGAAATCCGTAACACATTAACAGCCCTCGGATTCGAAATCAAAGATACAAAAGACGGTTTTGAGTGGAGATTGAATAAATAAATATTAAACATCAGGGAGATAAATCCCTTCTACAGATAAAAAAGACCGGCTCATTACGAACCGGTCTTTCTGTTTCATAGAAACATAGTAACTAATACCCCTCTTAAACTACAAATCTTATCATCTAATCACTTGTTTTCCATTAATACCTCAACAGGTTGTCCGTGCTGGCAGGTTACCGTCAATTGTGTATCATTTCCTTGTCGCTCCAACCGAACATTTTCCATTGAATTCTTTAGCGTCCAACGACCTTTGAGTAGTATTTTCTTATAAATAGGACGGCTAGGTTCTTTCGTCGTATACGCCTTTTCTTTTATATTCAAGTTTGGGTCACAAACACTCAAACGAACTCCTTTACTGGTTTCTTTCGCATACATCACCATTGTTTCAGCAGGAATAGAAGCAATCACCTTATCAGTTACCGGCTGATAAGCCTCAAAAACCGCATACGCCGTAATACCTGTTTTCTTATCATAAACGACATGAGCCGTTTGATCACGTTGCAGGACTTCATACGCAGGAGTTTTCCGAAGGTCGTCCAAGTCCGCTGCAGAAGGCTGTATCAATACCATGTATTCATAAGTTCCGTTCTTCGGAGCTTTACCATGCTCTATCCATGCAGAGGAGAATTTTCCTTTAGTGACCGCACGGGTTTTCTCATGACGTGATTCTTGTTCCGCGATCTGCGAACGAACTGTTCCGTCTACTACATGATAGTAATTGTCATAACCGTCATGTAACCAATAGCCGTCATTACCCACTTTCTGTTCTCCGCCGTTGTATTTCGTCTGGAAAAGAGTCGTTTCCGTAGGATAATCGGCATTACTATTCGTTATGCCGGTTCCCAGACAAATCATCCGGTTGTCGAAGCAGAATACAGATTTACGGGCAACAAAATCAGGAGTGAAGTTTTCCAAATTACGCTCCATTAACTTCATAGCAAACATGCCATTCTTGCCTTCCAAGGAACTGCTACCGGAGAAGTTTTCCTTGGAATGAGCCATGGTAGTACCCTTTAACGGACTATCCAGCAACTCGAAGGGCAAATGAATAGTAGTCGTACCCGGCAGGCGGTTCCAATCCCAACCCTCCTGTACAAAGCCGCTTCCGGTACGGGAAACGGGGTTTCCTTTTCCCATGATCTGCACCGAACCATAACTCTGATAACGTCCGTAACGATTATCTTTTGTATAGATTTCAGCCCCCCAAACATCAGTAGTATATCCTTTTAGCGTCACCATCCAATCTGCACGGCGGAAAATACCTGCCGAACCGTAATTATAAACAAAAAATCCTTGTGGAGCTTGTGCTGGCTTGATGCCTTCTTTCTTAAAGAAACGCGCATTCGGAGTATCCCTATCACGTACTAACCGTAGATAATCTGCTGCCAGACCATGATCGAACGTATTCCCCCGACCGGACAAATCACCGGCTAAAGCTATATTGGCAAATGCTTCCACATCATCATTCCCCATTTTTCCACCGAAAGGATGACGTCCGCTGATACCAATTCCCCATTCATAAAGATTACAATAATTGCGCATGGCAATAAATGCGGATTTTATATGCTGGCGGGCTTCTTCCGTCAGTTCAAAATCCGTATTGTTAGTAAAAGCAATGAATTGCCCTATTACGGCCAGCACTCCAGTCGTATATGCCGGATAGAAACCACCATGGTGAAAAGTTGTGCCATCTATCTTAATACCACCAATTGTTCCCGGTGAATAGTGTAAAGAAGAAGAAACCCAACGGGAGAGGCCCTCCAAAGCCTGCGCCTGCTCTCTTGCATCCGTGAACATCATAGCAGAGATAAATCTCGCCATTAAAAGCGTATGCCAAGTATCCAGCATTTCATCCCGTTCCAAAGGACACGGTTGACGAGTCTCCTGCAAAGCAGACCAGAAACGTAATGTCGACAAATAAGCATCCCTGTGGGGATGTTTATAGATCTCATCTCGCATCAACCATGCCGTCGTATATATCTTACGTATCTGATAACCATAATGATGATTGGTTCCCATACCGCTACCAAAGGCAAATCCCTGGTCAATAGCATAATCAAACACCGTGAAGTAGTTTTTCTTTGATGTCTCGTTTCGATTGCAATAAACGTCATACGCAAAACCGGAAAGCATTGTTTCAATATCATTCCACGACATCTCTCCTATCTTCTTATTCTGTTCGTCCGGAGCTACAATAGGTGTTCCCGTAAATCCCGTACCTGCTGCCGACGGGCGAATATCCGCTCTTTTAAATGTCTCGTAAGCGGCATCAACTTGCTTTTTAGGGGCTTTTTTCACTTCCAGAAAATCTGTCAGACGTTGCTCGATTGTTTTCAGGTCTTTCGCCTGTCGAGCAGTCAACTTGGATGCCAATGGAGTATCATACGACAGTTGCTCCCACTTCCATACCAGGCACCAATGCCAGAGGTCACGGTTAGCCAAGCCATTATTAGTCGGCAACTGCTGATCCGGAGTGGTACGAAGATTCATCTTCTTTTCCGGGAATATCAGACGGTCAAGAAAAATACGTCCTTTGCGTTGGGGGGCAACTAACCTGTAAGCTACAATATCTTTGTCCTTCTTATCGCCTTGCATATATTCGAAAGAAATCCAGCAAGCCCGCCACCCTGCTGCTTGCAGATGATAAGCAAACCAATAAGACACCTCTCCCGCCTTATTCAGGAATTCAAAACGAATAGAATCCTGCTGTGGCTTTTCATTATATATCCACAAGGTAATGCCATACTGTCTCTCCGTTTTTCCTTTTAATGATAAAGGAGGTATCTGTACATTCAAAGTTGAACCGGATTGGAAATCCCACTCCAAGCTACTTTTACCCTCTTTATAGAAAAGAGAAGAAATTTTCGCCTCTCCCTTTCCGGAAGTCTTAAATGCTTCGGGTACCTCACTACTCTCAAATCCTATGAGTTGTGCGAAAGCCGAAGAAGCTGTTACAAACAGAAACAGTAGTATAAAACAAATATCTTTCTTCATTGTGTCATTATTAAATGGTCAAACAGTAACCAACTACTGCTTAATAAGGTATTTTGTCCGATAAAATCTTCTCCGTATACCAAGGATCGTTGATTTCTTTCAACATAGCACCCATTTCACGATAAAGTTGTGCCACTATTTCCTTGTTTTCTTCCAAAGGTAGATTGTTCAACTGATACGGGTCTTTCGCGTCATTGAATAAAAGACTTTTCTTTAACTGTTTTGTCTTACGGTCGATGTACAGAGCCAATGTATAGTCCGCAGTCTTAATACCTCGTGATGAAGGAAAGTAAGTTTTTACCAAGCCGTTTTCGTCCTTTTCACCATCTATATTCTGAATGTACAAAGCACCGGTAGGACGAACAATTTCAGCCTTTTCATCGAAGAAAAGAGGGGCAAAGTTACGTCCCTGCACTTCTGCCGGAATTGAATCACCCAATCCGCACAGTCCGAGCACAGTAGGCATTATGTCAGGAGCGGAAAGCAGCAAGTCATCTACCCGCGGCTGAATCTTATCCGGGAAACGAACCAGAAACGGGATATTCATTGACTCTGAGTAAGGCGAATTCTTCGGATCATCCGTACGTTGGCTACACATCGTTTCACCATGATCGGAGGCAAAAATAACGACTGTATTCTTATCCAGCCCCATCTCTTTCAGTGTTTCCAGAATCTGTCCGAAAGCACGGTCTACCCCGGTCACGGAAGCGAAATAATAACGGGCTGATTCGGCTTTCTTCATTTTCAGGTCAACATTAGGACGAATCAACAGACTGTCTAAAGGTTGGTTTTTATAAAGATCAAAGTCCTGCTCTTCGCAATCATCCAATGAACGATACGGACTATGAGGAGGATTCATCCCTACCATGATAAAAAAAGGCTTCTTTGTATCACGCACATTACCTTCGTTTTTCAAATAAGATACAACTTTTCCAGATTCATGCAGAGGTGACCATTCTTTCGGATCGTGCCTTTTACCGTCCGTATCCCAGTAATGCGGATTCTTATGTTCATCAAACGTGCCATAAGAATACCAGTAGTTGAAACCATGACGACGCTCTTTCGGTGTATAGGCATCCCACACAGGACGTTTGGATTCTACATATTGTCCCGGATGTTCGGGATCATTCGGAGTGGGAAAATCTGCATGAAGTTTACCGAAATAAGCACAATCATAACCAGCTTTGCTAAATACATCACCGATGCACTCCGCATCCTCACGCAAAGAACTGATCGGACGTGTAGAGTTGCAATTTAAAGGCACTCCGCTACGGTTCGGATACATACCGGTCAGCAACATTCCCCGATGAGGGCTACTCAACGGACAGTTGCTTTGCGCGGAGGTCAGAACCATAGACTCCCGTGCAAATGCATCCAGATTGGGGGTATGTACGGGATCTCCCTCAAAATTTACTTTATCCCGGAATCCATCCTGACTCCAGAAGCCCATTGCCTGATTACGGTACTGGTCCGGAAATACATAAATAATATTGGGATGTTCCGATTGTTCGACTACTTGCTTCGGAGCCTTGCAACCCTGTGCCGTAAACAGTGTCAGGCCTCCCACCAAAAGATTTATAGGTTTCATATATATTTAAGTTATAAGATGATAAATAATAAACGATAACCTTATTATTTCTTTTCCAAGTCTCTTTTGCGCATCAGTCCTTCCAAGAAGTAATAGTCGGCATAATTCAAAGGAACATCAATCTCCTGTCCGTGAGGGATACTGCCTACCGAGTGCATCAGGATAAAGTTTCCATTTGTTCCAACTTTAGCACGATAAGCGGGTGAGCCCAAGCTTTCCATGATCTTATCAGCAGTTTCCTTGTAATGATTGCCCGGCAGATAACCGTCCAGTTCGTAAAGGGCGGAAGCCGTACAAGCAGCGGCAGAAGCATCACGCGGTTCATTCGGGATGTTCGGAGCATCATAATCCCAGTAAGGAACGAGATCTTCCGGCAGGTTCTTATTCGTAAAGATGAAGTTATATACTTTTTGCGCCTGGTCGAGATACTTCTTATCTTTAGTGTAGCGGTAACAAGTAGTATATCCGTACAAAGCCCAGGCCTGTCCGCGAGCCCAGGCGGATTCGTCCGCATATCCCTGCGCTGTTTGTCTCTTACGCACTTCGCCTGTTTCGGGATCATAATCCACAACATGATAACAACTGTTGTCCGGACGGAAGTGATGAGCCATGGTCGTATCCGCATGTTTCACTGCAATATTATAGAAAGTAGAGTCACCGGAAAAAGCGGTTGCCTCGAACAGTAATTCGAGATTCATCATATTGTCGATAATCACCGGACATTTCCAACCGCGCGTTCCTTGCCAACCTCTATCGGCATCCCATGACTGAATAACACCTGCATTCGGGCGGAAACGGGTAGAAAGAGATTTTGCCGTTTCAATGATTACATCTTTATATTCTTTCTTGTCTGCCATACGGTATCCGTTCAGATAGCTGCAGCCAATCATGAAGCCTACATCATGGTGCCATTTCAGATGCTTCACAGAATCAAGGGCCTCTGTATACTTTTCAGCCAACGGTAACCATTTCTGATCTCCGGTCAAGTTATAAGTCAGCCACATACTGCCGGGGAAGAAACCGGAACACCAGTCGTCAATAGGTATATAAGATATACTACCGTCTTTATTGATAGTTCTCGGATTTAGGATTTTACCTGATTTCTCGATAATATCCGTTTGAATCGTGTTTTGTGCCACTGCGTTGTCGATGTTGTCCTGGATAAAGTCTACTTCAACTTTTTTCTGTCCACCGCAACTCGTAAAGATCAGAAGGGATAGTCCTAATGCGCTAAGAATTGTTTTCATAATACACGGATTATTTTGTTAAGTGATTAATTATCTGATTGCAAAAATAATGCATTCAACAAGAATAGACCGACCTAAATAATCCAAATGAGGGACAAATTTGGTACATTTGCAAGGAAATATCAAAATTATAAAGACCATGACTCCACAAGAATTCTTCAAAAATGATCTTTTCGCCGAAAACGCAGGTGTAGTGCTGCTGGAAGTACGTGAAGGGTATAGTAAAGCCAAATTAGAAATAAAGCCGGAGCATCTTAATGCAGGCGCACGGACTCAGGGAGGAGCTATCTTTACGCTAGCAGACCTTGCGCTTGCCGCAGCAGCCAACTCACACGGTACACTAGCCTTCTCTCTCTCCTCCAACATCACTTTTCTACGGGCAAGCGGACCGGGCGATACACTTTATGCCGAAGCGCACGAACGCTATATCGGACGAAGTACAGGCTGTTACCAAGTCGACGTGACAAACCAGAACGGGGACTTAATTGCTACTTTTGAATCAAGCGTATTCAGAAAAGAACAGAAAGTACCTTTCGAAATTCAAAAATAAAAAATCGGAGAGCCGGAAGAACCTTTACAGGCAACTTCCGGCTCTCCGACTTTTCTCTTGATTTATTTAACAATAGAGGTCAACGGGTGACGATTGCCGGTTACACTATTCAAGAATGCTTTTGCCGAACCAAAATTCAGGAATAAATCCAAGCGGACAGGAAGGTGATTTAAATCATCAGTCACAAAGAAAGTAATCACCTCTTTTTCTTTTCCTTTCTTGTCATACTCGACTAACGAAAAGATCAGGCAACGATAAGTAACCCCGTTCTCAGCTTTCACATTTTCTTTTCCACGATAGATAAGCGTTTGCTCCTCCACTTTACGTCCGGTAGCCATAGGAAATTTAATTTTATCCCCTACTTTATAATCACTAGGATCATAAGAACGTGCCTGTGCCAAGATGCTCAACATATCGTAGATACAACGGCTGTCACTTTCTTCCGACTCGGTGACGGATCCGTCCCGGTATGTACGCTTCTGATTGGCAAAACAAAGACCATCCTTATAAGAAAACCAAGCCTCATCAACCGTATAACGTTTTCCTTCCTCGGCACCTTTGCGGAAATAATGCGGTTCGAGTTTTTCACCTATTACACAAGTCAGCGTGTCCCGCATTTTAAAGAAGAAATCCGCCCGCTTACTGCCCAAAGCCAGCAGATTGATACGATAGGCAGGCTCCGAGTGGTAAGTAGTTGCGTTCGTTGTCAAACTGGCCAATCCGGCTTTCACCCATACAAACTTCCAGTTAAAGTACAAGTCGTACATCACGTGCTCACCGGATTTGAATGCATCGTTCTTAGCTTCGCACTGGGCACTGGCAGGAAGAACAAAGATTCCCATTAGCAATGTCGCTAATCCAATTATAATTTTTCGTCGAAAATTAGCGACGTCGCTGACTATTCCTATCTCTATCTTTCTTTTTCTTGTCTTCATCCGGTTTTTGTTTTTTAAGTTCGTCCAGTTTCTGCTTATCTAGCGGAATTGCGTGAATATCCCATGATTGCTTATCTAAGTCCCAGTTTGCCTTCGGCTCCAAGATCATATTGTAATAATACACTTCCTCAGGTTGTTCTCCTTTTTCAAAGTTACCAGTATCCCAGATTCCATTTCCATTCCGGTCGTTCACCAGTCGGGCACAATATTTACCAGGATTCAAAAAATAAAAGTCTGCATACCCTCCGTCCGTTAACCTTCTCCGGCGCACCACTTTATCTTGAGCATCCAACAATTCTACAAAAGCAGTAGAGTCTGCTCCTGTCACCAGAAAGGTGATACTGGCATATTCTTCCAGTTTACGTACTTTGAAGCCCTGCTTTATTTTATCGGTGAACAAGCCATATATACCATGGAATGCAGTCGAGTCTACCGAGAACTCATATTCATTACCCGGTTCCCAGTCATAATACAAGTTGAATCTTTTCAGATTCAAAGAATCTTGTTCAAACTCAAATGGTATATCTTTCCAAAGCGTATCCACCTTTTCTTTCAGATGAATCGCCGCACTATCAAAACGGGCAATCGGTTCATCAAAAGTCAGAGATATAGAACCGTACACATCCATTGATGAAGGTGCACCGACATTCACCGGCAAGAATTTGGTTGGTTCCGGCTCATCTTCTTCATCTTTCTTTTTCTTTTTTTTCTTTTTCTCCGGTTCTTCCTTCTTATATTTTTGCTTCGAAACCAGATTCAACGTATCCGTACGTGATACCAATTGATTTAATGTATCCGTATAAAGATAAGTTAGGCTGATAGCAAGTGTATCCTGCTTAAAAAGCAAAGAGTCTTTCACCCAATAATGGATCGTATCGTTCCGCGGATTCTTTTCGATAACAAAAGCATCCCTTTCATCGAAATTCAACCCCTTCAATGTAGGTAAAGTATCTGCCTGACCGGCAAAATAGAACGTAAATTTCTGTGGAACAAGCCGTTCTGATTTAATCAAATATTGTGAGTAGTTGAATTCCTTAAAGGCACGGAGTATAAGATCATCCGGCAGATAATGCATATATTTCCTCTCAACAATCGTATCGTAAGTCAGCGAGTCCACCCAAGCCGTGTCCATACGGATTCTTTCCTCCATACGAGGAATGATCAGTGAATCGTTAAAAGCAATGACTTCACTTTTTTGGTTGAAAGTAAATGTCTGGTCTGCATCCATTAACCCATAAATACGATATTTGCCAGGAGCTACGCCACGGATAGAGAAGCGTCCTCGGCTATCGGTACGTGCCACACGGTCAAATGGCAATTTTGTAAAAGCCGAATCGTTCAGGTTGGAATGTAATCCTACCAGGATTCCTTTTATCGGCTCCAGATTGGAAGCGTCAAGCACCGTTCCGGATACCTCCATTGTATCTATTTGCGTACCGGTAGAAAAGGTGAAAGTAAAGTTACCCAACGGGTTACCTTCGTTATTATCGACTATCGCATCCGAAAAGTCAATTGTATAAGTGGTATTCGCTTTCAATGAATCAAGCAGGTTTACCTGTATCCGCTTTCCTGAAGCTTTAATTTCGGGCTGTTGTACCTGCGGTGGAGAAACAACAACTTTTTCTGTTGCTTTTTCCAACTTTATAAATTCGTCGAACAAGAGAGAAACTTTTGTCCTCTGATTATTTAAAGCGCCGGCAGCAGGTGTACTACCGATGAAACGAGGTGGCGTTTCATCATAAGGGCCACCGTCCGGACGTCCGATACTGGCGCAAGAATATAGCATGACAACCAGCGTTACTACCGGAAATGCCTTGCGAACGATTTGCTTTATCTTTTGATTCTCAAATTGTAACATGCTGCAAAAATAAGTGTTCTTATCCAATAAACACCACACTTTCTAGCTAATTTATTAAAAAACGAAAGGGTAGCTTAAGGTAATAAACAATTCCAACGCGTTTTTTATTTCTTTTTATCGCTGATATAATTAGTTTTCTTACCTAAAGCGACTAGCTTTGTTAGCTAGTCTTTTTCTCTGATTTTTACGAGATGATATCAAGAAGAAGGAGTAAAGAGCAGGTAAACCGGTAGTTGATATGCAGAAAACAGAAGTTGGATAATAAACTGAATAATTTAACGTGAGATACTGTTTGCTGGAAAAGCAGAAACAGTATCTCACGTATTTTATTTACCAGCCTGTATTTTGGCCTAAATTAGGATTCTTATAATATTCTGTCTGTGGTATAGGATACAGATACATCTTATCATCCCAGTTACGTGTTTCAAGCAACTCTTTCTTATAAACAGGTGAACCATTTTCCAGAGTAATCTTGATGCAATAAATGGCTTTGGTTTTATCACCTATCTTCCAACGACGGATGTCCCAGAACCGATGGTCTTCAAACGCCAGTTCCACGCGTCTTTCGCGACGGATACTTTCAGTAAATGCATCGCCATCCGTTGTAACAGCAGGCATATCAGCTGCACTACGTACTTGATTCAGTGCTGCACGTGCAGACAATGGATGATCATTATCCGTATAATCGGCACCCTTCCAGGCATCCATCGCTTCTGCATAGTTCAGAAGAATCTCTGCATAACGGAATATAATGAAATGATGAGGTTTCTTTTTCTCGTTAGAAGGAGTAAGAGAAACGGTCTCGTTCATATACTTCTTCAAATAATAGCCAGTGGTAGTCGCTCCGGCTGTTCCGGCACCATCTTTACCGCCTTCATAAGACTGAATAGTTGAATTCATCCATGTATCTCCGTTGCAAAGTACTGTTTTGTAAAACCGTGGGTCTCTGCCCTCATACGGGTTCTGCCCCGGCGCAAGCTGTTCCCAGTCAAAGTCTTTTCCATTAGTCAGCTGAAAAGCATCCACCAGATTTTGGGTAGGTACATTGCCGGTTTCTCCCTTTTCATAACTGATAGGCAGATTGTTTGCTTCAAAGTCAAAACTTTCTCCATTTCTACGCTCAAAGATTAATTGCGGAGATTTCAAAACATCGTTTCCACCGTTCTTATCATACAGAGGATCGGCATTCGTTTTCGGCAGACTGTACCAATTCTCTTTTATGATAGCATAAGCCGCATCGGCAGCAGCTTTCCACTTATCAGCATCCTGACTGGGATTATGTAACATACTCGCCGCATAAAGAAGGGCACGAGATTTCAATGCCAACGCAGTACCTTTAGTCACACGTCCCGTCTCCGCCCAAAAATCTTGATGACTGACGGGAAGTGTTTTAGCTGCATCATTACATTCATCGCATATATATTTTATCACTTCGCTGAAAGAACTCTTTTCCACGCTATTGATCTCATCCAACGCATACGTACGTGTCAATAATGGAATATCTCCGTATCGTTTGGCCAGTTCGAACAAGTAGAAAGCCCGTAACACCCGCAATTCTTCACGATACATAGTAGCTTTGGCAATATCTTCTTCATACGTATCATTCCAACGGAAACGCTCCAGCCTCTCTTGGGAATAGTTTTCGAGAAATGAATTAACGGAACGGATAGCTCCATAACACTTCGACCACATATTGTCGACTGCATTATTGGGACTCCAGGCATTATTATAAAAGTCGTGAACACTGTTATCACTCCAAATATAAACAGAATTATCCGTTGCAGACTCTCTCAAAGCCCCGTCGAGCACTCCGAGATCTCCGGGCAACTGGCTATAAACATAAGTAGCCAAGCCCTTGACATTGCTAAAGTAGGAATAAGCCTCTTCTCTGTTCAAACCAGTCGATTCGTCCAGTTCGAGCAAGCTACACCCAGAAACGGATAGTAGCAAACCTGTATATAATATGATATATTTTCTCATGGTTATCTCACATTTTAGAAGTTAATATTCAATCCGAAATAAACGGAAGTCATATCCGGATAATTGATTTTCAGATCCTCACAGTTCATATATTTCACATGATCCAGCGAGAAAAGATTATTAGCTCTCGCATATACCTGAATCTTCTCCATCTTCACCTTCTTCGCCCAAGAAGAAGGAAAATTATAATAAACATTCAGGTTACGAAGTTTAAAGTAACTTCCGTTCTCCAACCATTGTGTACTATTTCTGAAATTATTGGCATTATCCAGCGTGGTCAAACGAGGAACATTTGCAATATCTTTCGTATCTTCCGTCCAACGGATTTTGTCGTTCAGATACCAGTTTGAAATATTGGTATTGTTTCTCAACGGCCAGTACACGCTTGCAGTATTCAACATCACGCTATAATGCCCTACCCCTTGGAAGAGAGCGTCTACCCCAAAACCTTTATACTCAAATCCTAGGTTGATACCATAGTAAATCTCCGGTATGGCAGTAGAATATCCTATCGCCTTCTGATCATTACTGTCAATTACTTTATCACCATTTAAATCCCTATATTTGACATCCCCCGGACGTACTTCCGAGAATTTCTGTACAGGGCTGTTCTTAATGTCCTCCTCATCTCTAAAATAACCGATCGCTTCCCAACCGAAACATTGTCCGATAGGATAACCTTTCTTAGACAGATAGCCATACGGTTGATACCCCTCACCATTCTCTATGACTTTACTTTTAGCATAAGAGAAATTAGCACCGATGTAGTAGCTGAAGTTTTTATACTCTTTTTTCCACATAGTAGAGAGTTCTGTTCCTTTTGTTTCCACTTTTCCCGCATTCATCTGGGGAATGGTAACTCCGATTGCAGAAGATATCAACCCGCTTCCGTCAATTAAAATATTAGAGCGCTTGTCATAGAAACCATCAATAGAAAAAGTCAACCCTTTGAGCAAACTCATATCCAAACCGATATTATATTTATCTGCCACTTCCAAGTCGAGTTGCTCCATTGCCAGCACTCCCTCCTTCAAACTGCTTCCGGCAGAGGTATTCCCAGCCTGAAAATAATAGGAACCGCTTCCTATCCAATATTGCTTATCCATGTCATAATCATAGATATCATATCCGGAACGCCCGTAAGAAGCGCGGAGTTTCAAATAATCAAAAGCGGAGATTCCTTTCATGAAATTCTCGTTCGAGAGTATCCAGGCTGCGGATATAGCAGGATATGCACGATACTTATCGTTCTTTCCCAATACGCTACTGCCGAAACAGTTAGCAACAACATCCACCATATAACGATTATCAAAATTATAACCTACGGTTCCGATGATGTACTGACGGTAACGGCTATTATTAGCTCCCGTCAGAGTCATTGATTCCTGGCGGAACATGGCACTGGCAGTAAAATCATGTTTATCCCATGTCCGGTGATAATTGACTTTCGCTTCAAAGTTGGCATGTATATATTGATTAGCCAATCCTTTGTTGCTGATTTCCAATTCATCGTTAGGATTTCCGTAATTCGTATAAACCGGTTCTCCGTCGGTACCTTTCTCAATGGTCTGATACATAAAGCTTTTCTTGGCTGTTTCCTGATAAGTTGCATTATTATCATAGGCAATAGCAAGTTCAGCGCTCAGTCCGCGAGTCAATACAGACAGATCTTGTATCAATCGCAGATCTGCTTGCAGCATTCGCTGATTCAGCTTATAATAGCCTACGTCCGCCAGATTGGCTATCGGGTTTGTTTTCAGCACATTATTACTACCCCAGAGTCCATTCTGAGTCTGTACAGGGAATGCGGCAGATGGAGTATTGAATATCTGTTCAAACAAAGTAGCCTCCGATGTGGTAGGGCGTTTCGTTTCACGCAGCATACCAAGCATATTCAGTTTCAATTTCGTTGCATCTGTGATATCTACATCCAAATTCATGCGAAGATTGAGAAAATACTTTTTCATCTGGGAATTATAACGATCAGTGTAGTCAGTGTACTTGGAATTCAACAGTCCCATATCATTCTTATAGTTCAAGACACTGAAATAGCGCAGCCTCTTACCTCCCCCGCGGAAAGTAATATCCAGTTGATGACTGGTCGTATGATTACGCAACGCTTCCTTCTGCCAATCAACATTCGGATAAAGATCGCTATTACCTCCGGCCAAAAAAGAAGCTTCATCCATATCCGGTTGCAGGCCATCATATCTCAATGCTTCATTCCGGGCTTTTGCATATGTATAAGCATCGGCAAATTCCGGTTGGTTTACGGGCAGACCTAAACCAAACTTATAGTCTACCTTGATCTCTTTTTTACTGTACATACCGCGTTTGGTAGTTATCAGCACCACGCCGTTGGCGCCTCTACCTCCCCAAAGAGCAGTAGCAGCACCGTCTTTCAATACGGATATTGATTCTATTTCCGAAAGATTGATATATTCGATCGGGCGGGCAAAACCGTCTACCACAAATAATGGCGTATCTCCATTCAAGGAGCCACGACCACGTACATTTAAACGTGATTTGTCGGTTCCCCAACTCGTATTTTGCATCACAGTCAGTCCCGGCAACAGGCCATATATTGCATTGTAAGGACTCGTAGTTGCATTTTTATCCAATTCGTCCGAATAAATGGTAGATACCGCCTGTGTCTTCCGTAACTCGGTTGTCGTCTGAGTTCCCAGATCGACTGTCTTATCTTGTCCTTCATTATTTTGAGCTATCCCTGTAGTGGCAAACGCCAACGAGAAAGCTACGATATAAAGTGATTTATTCATAATCATTCTTCTTATTATTCAACGATTTGATTATTACCAACCCGGATTCTGAATCAATCCATATTTCTTGTTTATCTCGTCTACCGGTAGAGGTAACAGGAAATATTTGTCATTCCACTTCTCAGGTTTCGCATACTGGCGTGTTTCCGCCATTGCATGAGATACTTTATAAGAAAAGCCGCTCGGCTCACCGGCCGCTTTTTTAATAATCAGACGTGATAGTTGTCCGGTAAATATATCTGCGCGTTTCCAACGTATCAAATCGAAATAACGTACTTCTTCATAACCGAATTCAATGGCTCTTTCACGTAATATCGCTTCGCGCAACGGTTTTCCGGCCGGAACATCTGCCGCCGAAATCGCAGGCATACCTGCACGTTCCCTGGTTTTGTTCAGATAATCATAGGCCGTATTGCCAAACTCGTCACGAACTTCCGCCTTATTCAACTCATTCATCGCTTCAGCCATATTCAAATAAACTTCGGGAAGACGAATTAACGGACAAGAATAGAATTTACCATTCACTTCGTCATTAAAGTTTCGTATGAATTTTCTCATCGCAAAACCATTGTAGCTCATTCGCCCATCTTTATAAGGTGACTGGGTGGTTCCTTCAAAAATCTGTACTTTCTGGGCACCCTTAAACTTATCTCCATTCACAGCAACCGTTTCATACAAGCGGATATCCCTTCTAGGATTTCCCTCCTTATCAAAGAAAGGGAATTTATTATGATCGGGATTATTCCAGTCGAATTCCGTCCCGTCCTTCATCTGAAACATATCGACATAAGTTAATGTAGGAGAAGCAACTCCGTAGCGTACTTGGGCAAACGGAAGTTTCCCCGTAGCATAAGTGGTAAATCTTCTGGAAGAAATCAGAACCTCTCCATTATGACGATTGAAATATCCTGCCGCAAAATCATCGCGAGGGTTACCTGTATTCACCAGTTGATAAACATTCGAATTCTTTTTATTAGCCCGCATAAATTCCAACCCTGCATCCAGTGCTTTCTGCCACCTGTCTGATGAATAATTACCATACCAGGTAAGGAATTGAGAGGAAGCATCACCTTCCAAATAGGGTTTGTCAGCATTAAACAAAGGACTCGCCACAAACTGAAGCACTCTGGACTTTAATGCTAAAGCAGAGGCCGCCGTCATTCGTCCGTCATTATCCGCATCTACCTGCCAAGGTAATACAGAGGCGGCGGCATCCAGCAACCCGATGATTTTCTGTACGGTTTCTTCTACCGTCATGCGAGGAAATTTCATCGCATCTTCTGCCGTATAAGCATGGTCTATCCACGGCATACCCCCATAATAACGGAGCATTTGAGAATAATGATAGGCAATAATTACTTGTGCTTCCGCTTTTCCTATCGCCTTTTCATCCGCAGTCATATCTGTCACTCTATCCACATTTTCAATATAGATATAAGCTCTCCGGATGCCATAAATCGGACCGACACCAATGGTTCTATTATCAACATCCAACCGATATGGAAGATGTTCCAGATAGGCATTTGTTCCGTCTACCGTTCCTGTATAGAACTTAGGTGCTCCTTTTTTTGTCCAGTCACCCAAATCGGTAAGCATTTCCAGCACTCCATATCCCAGACGTCCTTGCATAGGCAGATAATCCGGCAGTGAATGGTAAGTCTCCGCCAATGCCTGCTCAGCATATACTTTCTTGTTAAAGACAGAATCTATATTCTGCTCATTACTTATCGGCTTATCCAAAAACTTCTCTCCGAACTTAAGGTCTTCGCACCCTATCAATGTCAATGCAAAGAGAGAAAGACAGCCCATATACTTTTTATAGTTTTTCATTGTCAGCACTATTAGAAGGTTAGATTAATACCTAAATTATATATCTTAATGATAGGGTAAGAATCCGCATTATTCGGATTACATTCAGGGTCCATGATGTCAAACTTATCAAAGGTCAGCAGATTATAGCCTGTCAGTTTTATACCTAACTGCTGGATACCCAGTTTTTTCAACATCTTCTTATCTGTAAAGTTATATCCTATTGTCACATTCTTCAGTTTCAAATAGGAACCGTCTCGTACCCAAAGAGAAGAAGAACGCATATTGTAAACTGCGTTTGTCTCGGTAAACCGCGGTGTGGTAGCCGTACCGGCTGTTTCCGGTGTCCAACGTGTATCTGCGTGGAACTGCATCAAGCCACGAATTTTACCATTTCCAAAAGGTTCTCTAAAAGCTCCATCCAACAACAAGGAACGCTGTGCGGCACCAGTCCAGTTCATTGTCAGGAAAAAGCCCTTATAATTAATGCCATAATTCAATCCGAATGTATAGGCCGGACGAGTCGGGTTTCCAATAATAGTCTGGTCGTCCGAAGTAATTTCTTCGTCACCGTTCAAATCCCGGTATTTCACATCACCCGGCTTCACGGATACCCCAGGATCGGGCAAGCCAGCCACAAGTTTGCCGTTCTCTCCGAAATCCTCCTCCGTATAAAAACCGTCCGCCACATATCCGAAAAGAGCTCCTACCGGATTTCCCGTCCGCCACATATAAGGTTCATTAGGTTCTACCTCGTCCTGGAAAATAATCTTATTCTTTGAGTAGGAAACATTTGCCTGAATATTATACTGAACCTGACCGATCCTGTCATTCCACTTCACTTCTACTTCATATCCGTGATTTTTCACTTTACCCATATTTACGGCAGGCAGAATCGAGGAAGTCAGTCCCGTCAATAAAGGTATTGTCTTACGATTGATAAGAATGTCCTTACGTTCCTCGAGGAAATAATCCAAAGAGATCTTCAGACGGCTCTTCAAGAAATGAACGTCCAATCCATAGTTCTGTTTCAGCGCAGTTTCCCAAGTCACGTTAGGATTACCCAGACGTTTTTCCAACGCACCCTGGATTAACGCTTTGCTGTTATAACCAAAATTGAAGCCGTATTTATTGTTATTCCACGCGTCTACTCCGCTCAAATTCACATCATAAGAATCCGGCAGGAACAAGAAACGGTTATTTCCAAGGTTATCATTTCCGACCAGACCAACTGAAGCACGGAATTTCAGATAATCAACAACTTTCTGTTGTTTCATAAATGCTTCCTCCGACAGGATGTAACCGATAGAACCGGCAGGAAATGCGCCGAACCTCTTACCCGGAGCAAAATTCTCGGAACCATTATAACCGAAGTTGACTTCTGCCATATAACGGGATTTATAATCATACGTCAGACGTCCTACAAAACCGATGTAAGCGGACGGTACTCCCACCCATTGAGCAGGATAGTATTTTTTACTCTGATTATATAAGAACAATCCTCCGACATTATGAGAACCAAACTTACGGTTATATCTCAGACTTGCTTCCAGATACCAGTCTCTTGCTCTCGAGGAAGTTTCGTCATATTGCAAGCTCTTATTTTCTCCTTTGATCTTATAAACAATATTCTTGTTGAAATCCGGCGAATCATAACCAAGCGACGGGTCCTCCAAAGAAGACTGATAGAAAGGCATAAATTGCTCCACCTGTCCTTTACGTTTCTTAGTAAAACCATAACTCGTATTATAGGCGCCTTTTATCTCTGCTGACAGTCCTTTAGTAATAAAGTCCAATTTCTGGTTCAACAGAAGATCCAAATTCATTGTATTATTAATAGCTGTTGAATAGCCTGTCCCGTAACATTTAGGCAAAGCACTGTTACCCAAATTAATTTTATTATCAAAACGTTCTTCGGGGGTAACTATCAGCTTCCCGTCAATTACTCCCGGGCTGCTGAACGGAGTCGTCTGATTAATCAATGTCCAGATTGAATTAGTCGCATCATTAATCATCGGTTCATTCCGGTTACCTACAATACCACCGATACCAATCTTTAACGTGGTAGTCTTAGTAGCATCAAAATCCAGATTGGCCCGATAATTATACCTTTTGTATTTATAATTATTATCATATCCCACTCCTTCGAACTGTTTCAACAGGCCATTCTGATATAAGAAACCTAAAGATATAAAGTAACGTATATCCTTTGTTCCTCCGGAAATATTCAGGTTGTGTTGTGTCTGCACAGATGTCTTATTCAGCAGATATCTTCTCCAGTCGATACTGGGATACATGATGGGATCATCATTCAGTCTGAATCGTTCAACTGCATAATTATCAAATACCAAATCATTCTCGGTAGCATTTGGCTTGTCATTTGTTATAATCTCATTTCTCAAAGTTGCATACGTATAACTGTCTGCCATTTCGAGCATACGAGTAGGCATCTGAATACCAACCGAAGAATTCACCGAGATTTTCGCTTTGCCCTCCTTACCACGGCGTGTAGTTACCAAAATTACGCCATTTGCACCTCGAACACCGAATACAGCAGTGGCAGAAGCGTCTTTCAGTACTGTCACACTTTCTATTTCATTCGGATCCATTTGATAAAACGAACGTTCCACACCGTCCACCAGGATCAGAGGAGAAGAAGCACTTTCTGTCAAAGACCCTACACCGCGAATAAACACTTTGGGATCTTCCTGCCCCGGTTGGCCGCTGGTTTGTACAGATGAGAGTCCCGTGATCTGGCCTGCCAACGTGTTAGCTACACTAGCATTAGGCGAACGCACCAACGCATCATTACTTACGGCAGAGATAGCCCCTGTCAAAGTCTCTTTCTTCTGTGTACCATAGGCCACAACCGTAACTTCCTGAAGTTCATTTGCTGTTTCTTTTAGAATAATTTTTAGTTGTTTACGCCCGTTCAACGGGACCTCTTGAGGTTCATATCCCATGAACGAGATTTGCAGAACAGCTTTTTGAAGATTGCTCACTTTTAAATGAAAAACACCATTCATGTCGGTGATGGCACCGTTAGCAGTGCCTTTTTCTTTCACATTCGCACCAATTACTTCCAAATTAGATTCATCCAATACAGTTCCCGTTACTGTATTCTGCGCCCATACTAAGAGCGAACAACACATAAGCATTAACGTACTGATGCACCTTTTGCATCTTTTCAGCCTCGTCAGTTTATTCATAATAATAAATTTAAGAATTAGAAATAGAAATAGAAATAGGTTTATTAAAAACACTCGCTGCAAATTAAGTAAATGATACAGTTTTTAAGATACTGATATCATACCAAAAAGGTACAAAATAGTACATAACAAGAAATAATAAGTATTAAAATTAATTGTATTATCCATAGTATCAAGCTATCCCATCAACAAAAAACATCCAATTCATCGTTTCTTATTGACTTTACATACACGAAAAATAAAACTTCAAAGATCAACTCACCAAGTTCTTCCTTCATCGCAAATCTATGCATAAACAATGCATCTTTATTATACTTCATTTTACAGTTCATAAATAAATTAAAATTGAACCATAGATATACTTATTAGATTCATTATTCTCCTTTACTAATCAAATTATTCCCTATCTTTGACTCCCGAAATTCAAACCTAATACAAAAACCCATGAAGAAACAACTGCTATTTTGCTGCTTGGCCACGTTAGGACTAAACGCCATGCAAGCACAAAACTTCAATGAGTGGAAAGATCCGGAAGTGAATTCCGTAAACCGCTCGACAATGCATACTAATTATTTCGCCTATGCATCGGCTGATGAAGCCAAAGCCGGAATCAAAGAAAACTCAAAGAATTTTATGACCCTGAACGGGCTTTGGAAATTCAATTGGGTGAGAAACGCGGATGCACGTCCGACTGATTTCTTCCAGACTAATTTCAATGACAAGGGCTGGGACAACATTAAGGTGCCCGGAGTATGGGAGTTAAACGGATACGGAGACCCGATCTATGTAAACGTAGGATATGCATGGAGAAGCCAGTTCAAGAACAATCCCCCCTTTGTTCCCGTTGAAAACAATCATGTAGGTTCTTACCGGAAAGAAATCACTCTGCCCGCCGACTGGAAAGGGAAAGAGATTTTTGCCCATTTCGGTTCAGTAACTTCTAATATGTACCTTTGGGTAAACGGACGCTATGTGGGATACAGCGAAGACAGCAAATTGGAAGCTGAATTCAACCTGACAAACTATCTGAAACCAGGAAAAAACATCATCGCTTTCCAAGTATTCCGTTGGTGCGACGGCACTTATCTGGAAGATCAGGATTTCTTTCGCTACTCCGGTGTGGGACGCGACTGTTATCTTTATGCCCGCGATAAGAAATATATCCAGGATATTCGTGTAACTCCCGACCTCGACAGCCAATATAAGGACGGGACATTGAATATCTCTGTAGACTTGAAAGGTAGCGGCACAGTGGCCTTAAACCTGACAGATGCACAAGGGAACAGTGTAGCTACTGCCGATCTGAAAGGTTCCGGCAAGCTGAACACTACTTTGAATATTTCCAATCCTGCCAAATGGACTGCCGAAACACCTAATCTTTACACACTGACTGCCACTCTGAAAAACGGCAATAATACCGTAGAAGTGCTTCCTATCAAAGTAGGTTTCCGCAAGATTGAACTAAAGGGCGGACAAATACTTGTAAACGGCCAGCCGGTACTCTTCAAAGGAGCCGACCGCCACGAAATGGACCCTGACGGTGGTTATGTGGTTTCAGTGGAACGTATGCTCCAAGATATCAAAGTAATGAAAGAACTTAATATCAATGCTGTACGTACCTGCCACTATCCGGACGACAACCGTTGGTATGACCTCTGCGACCAATACGGTCTGTACGTAGTAGCCGAGGCAAATGTGGAATCCCACGGTATGGGTTACGGTGACAAGACACTCGCCAAAAACCCAAGTTACGCCAAAGCTCATTTGGAACGCAACGAACGCAAT
The DNA here is from genome assembly GCF_001915455.1 of Bacteroides sp. 43_46. NCBI lineage: Bacteria > Pseudomonadati > Bacteroidota > Bacteroidia > Bacteroidales > Bacteroidaceae > Bacteroides > Bacteroides sp. 43_46. The sequence goes on from NZ_MNQN01000141.1 coordinate 85,454, forward strand.
GTTCAACGCGGTTACAATCACCCTTCTATCATCTTCTGGTCACTCGGTAACGAAGCCGGTATGGGACCGAACTTTGAAAAATGTTATACTTGGATTAAAAACGAAGACAAATCACGTGCCGTACAGTATGAACAGGCGAGGACCAGCGAATTTACAGACATTTTCTGTCCGATGTACTACGGCTACGATGCGTGCGTCAAGTATTCCGAAGGCAATATTCAGAAACCGTTGATTCAATGCGAATACGCTCATGCTATGGGTAATTCTCAAGGCGGATTCAAAGAATACTGGGATATCATCCGCAAATATCCGAAATATCAGGGTGGATTTATATGGGACTTCGTAGACCAGTCCTGCCATTGGAAAAATAAAGACGGAGTGGATATCTACGGCTACGGAGGCGACTTCAACAAATATGACGGCTCGGATAATAACTTCTGCGACAACGGTCTGATTAGTCCCGACCGTGTGCCCAATCCGCACGCTTATGAAGTAGGCTATTTCTATCAGAACATTTGGACAACTGTTGCCGATCTTGCTAAAGGCGAAATTAATATTTTCAACGAGAATTTCTTCCGTGACCTTTCCGCATATTATATGGAATGGAAATTACTGGCAAACGGAGAAGTGGTACAGACAGGCATTGTTTCAGACCTGAAAGTAGCGCCTCAGCAGACGGTTAAAGTCCAATTACCTTTTGACACAAAGAATATCTGCCCTTGCAAGGAGCTGCTGCTCAACGTCAGTTACAAGCTTAAAGCTGCCGAAACTCTCCTGCCTGCCGGAACCACCATTGCTTATGACCAACTAAGCATCCGCGATTACAAAGCACCGGAACTGAAACTGGAAAACCAACAGACTTCCAATGTTGCAGTTATCGTTCCTACTATTCAGGATAACGACAGAAATTATCTGATTGTTAACGGTGAGGACTTCACTCTCGAATTTAACAAGCATAACGGTTATCTCTGCCGCTATGACGTAAACGGAATGCAGCTAATGGAAGACGGCAGTCTCCTGACTCCTAACTTCTGGCGTGCACCAACCGACAATGATTACGGAGCAGGATTACAGAACAGATATGCAGCCTGGAAGAACCCGGTACTGAAACTAACTTCTCTGAAACATGCGATTGAAGACGAACAGGCCGTAGTTCGTGCCGAATATGATATGCAGTCAATAGGTGGAAAATTGTTCTTGACTTATACTATCAATAACTTGGGTGCAGTGAAGGTGAACCAGAAAATGGTAGCTGACAAGAGCAAGAAAGTTTCTGAAATGTTCCGTTTCGGTATGCAGTTCCGTATGCCTCTTGCATTTAACGAAATTGAGTATTACGGACGTGGCCCGGTAGAAAATTATTCGGACCGTAATCACGCCGCTATGCTCGGCAAATACCGCCAGACGGTAAAAGAACAATTCTATCCGTACATCCGTCCGCAGGAAACCGGCACAAAAACAGATATCCGCTGGTGGAGACTGTTAAATATCGGTGGTAACGGATTGCAATTCGTCTCAGACGCTCCGTTCTCTGCTTCCGCACTGAATTACACGATCGAATCTCTGGACGACGGCGCCGGCAAAGACCAGCGTCACTCACCGGAAGTAGAAAAAGCCAATTTCACTAATTTCTGTATTGATAAAGCACAAACAGGACTTGCATGTGTCAACAGTTGGGGAGCTATTCCATTGGAGAAATACAGACTTCCTTACCAAGATTATGAGTTAAGTTTTATTATGACTCCCGTCTATCATAAACTAAAGTAAAAAACATAGTTAAAAAACACGGTATCAGAGAACAAGAATACCGAATTTAAAGTACTTTTGCAGCCGGAAACTGATTCTATCAAATCAGTTTCCGGCCTTTTTTCCTTAAACCATCCCTCTATACAAGAGAATAACACACGTGCAACAAAACGCATCAATTTAAAAACAGATAAATAAGAAGTATGAAAAGTAGAATTGTTTTATTTGCATTTTGCTTAGCCCTTCTGTCCAGTTGCGGCAATAAGGGCAATGACACGGGAAAAGTCCCAGAATATGCAGTACAGGAATTACAAAAATCAACTGCAAATCTAACGACAGCTTATCCGGCTACTATTAAAGGTAAACAAGACGTAGAAATTCGTCCGCAGGTTTCCGGTTTCATCACTAAATTATGTGTTGATGAAGGAGCTACCGTGCGCAAAGGACAAGTACTGTTCATTGTCGATCCTACTCAGTACGAAGCAGCCGTACGCACTGCCAAAGCAGCAGTTGCCACAGCCGAAGCGGCAGTGAGCACTCAACAAATGACGTATGACAACAAAAAAGAGCTGAACAAGAAACAAATCATCAGCGACTATGATCTGGCAATGGCAGAAAACTCTCTGGCACAAACCAAGGCACAACTGGCCCAAGCTAAGGCACAACTGACCACTGCTCAGCAGAATTTATCATTTACACAAGTCAAGAGTCCGTCAGACGGTGTAATCAACAATATTCCTTATCGTGTAGGAGCGCTTGTCAGCCCTTCTATCGCTACGCCCATGACTACCGTATCCGAGATCGATGAAGTGTATGTATACTTCTCCATGACAGAAAAAGAATTACTGGCTATGACTAAATCCGGAAGTACCATCAAAGAAGAAATCAGCAAAATACCAACTATCAAGCTGCAGCTGATTGATGGCTCCACATACGCCATGGAAGGTAAGGTAGACGCTATCACAGGCGTTATCGACCAGTCTACCGGTTCGGTAAGTATCCGTGCTATTTTCCCCAACAAGGAACATGTGTTGCGCAGTGGAGGTACTGCCAATGTTCTGATTCCTTACAACATGGAAAACGTTATCAGCATCCCGCAATCGGCAACAGTGGAAATCCAGGACAAGAAATTCGTTTATGTGTTACAACCGGACAACACGTTAAAATATACGGAAATCGGCATTTTCAACTTGGATAACGGAAAAGAATATCTGGTCACTTCCGGATTGAATGCAGGAGATAAAATCGTAATCGAAGGTGTACAAAACCTGAAAGACGGTCAGAAGATTCAACCGATCACCCCCGCACAAAAAGAAGCGAACTACCAACAACATTTGAAAGACCAACATGACGGTAACCTAGCCACAGCTTTCAATTAATAATCAGATAATCGTATGAAATTAGATAGATTTATTAACCGTCCGGTACTATCAACCGTTATTTCTATCCTGATAGTCATCTTGGGAGCTATCGGATTGGCAACACTGCCTATCACGCAGTATCCGGACATCGCACCTCCTACCGTATCGGTAAGAGCCACATATACGGGTGCGAGTGCATCGACCGTATTGAACTCCGTAATCGCTCCGTTGGAAGAACAGATCAATGGTGTAGAAAACATGATGTATATGACCTCCAACGCCTCTAACACTGGTGCCGGAGATATTTCCATTTACTTCAAACAGGGAACAGATCCGGATATGGCTGCCGTCAATGTGCAGAATCGTGTTTCCATGGCACAAGGACTACTGCCTGCCGAAGTAACCAAAGTCGGCGTGACAACACAGAAACGTCAGACTTCTATGCTGGTGGTATTTTCCCTTTATGACGAAAGCGATACATACACAGAAGCATTTATCGAGAACTACGCAAAAATCAACTTGATTCCGCAAGTTCAACGCGTACCGGGTGTAGGTGACGCCTCTGTAATGGGACAGGACTACTCCATGCGTATCTGGCTACGTCCGGACGTAATGGCGCAATACAAGTTGGTTCCGGGTGATGTGTCCGCAGCGCTGGCAGAACAGAACGTGGAAGCTGCTCCGGGACAATTCGGTGAACGCAGTAACCAGACTTTCCAATATACTATCCGTTACAAAGGTCGTCTGCAACAGCCGGAAGAGTTCGAGAATATCGTCATCAAGTCTTTGCCCGACGGTGAAGTGCTTCGCTTGAACGACATCGCCGAAATCCAGTTAGACCGCTTGGGATACAACTTTACCAACCGTGTAAACGGCCATAAAGCAGTAACCTGTATTGTTTATCAGATGGCAGGGACAAACGCGACACAAACCATCAGTGACATTCAAGCATTACTGGATGAAGCCTCCCAATCACTGCCGGCCGGTTTGAAGATAAACGTTTCCATGAATGCCAACGACTTCTTGTTCGCTTCAATTCATGAGGTATTGAAAACATTGATTGAGGCATTCATCCTGGTATTTATTGTAGTATATATCTTCTTGCAGGATTTACGTTCTACATTGATTCCTACTATTGCCATTCCGGTAGCTCTTATCGGTACATTCTTCATACTGTCTTTAGTGGGATTCAGTTTGAACTTGCTAACGTTATGTGCGCTTGTGCTCGCCATTGCGATTGTGGTCGATGACGCCATTGTGGTTGTCGAGGGTGTACATGCCAAGTTGGACCAGGGATACACTTCCGCCCGTCTGGCTTCTATCGACGCGATGAACGAGTTAGGTGGCGCTATCGTATCCATTACGCTAGTCATGATGGCCGTGTTTGTTCCGGTAAGCTTCATGGGTGGAACGGCAGGAACATTTTACCGCCAGTTTGGTATGACAATGGCTATTGCCATTGGTCTGTCCGCCTTGAATGCTTTGACATTAAGCCCCGCCTTGTGTGCTGTTCTTCTGAAACCGCATAAACAGGAAGATTCCGAAGATATTCCTCCATTGAAGGAGCGTATGAAGACAGCCTATAAAACGGCTCATACAACAATGATCAACAGATACACCGAAGCTATCGGAAAGATGCTGCATCCGGGAATCACACTCACATTCACACTTGTTGCCATACTGGGTATGATCTTCGGCCTTTTCAACATCAATCCGATAATTACTGCCATCTTCATACTTCTTAGTATTTTGGCATTAATCGGAATGAGTACGAATAAATTCAAGAACAGATTCAACGATACCTACGAATCTATTTTGAAACGGTACAAGAAACGCGTATTGTTCTTCATTCAAAAGAAGTGGTTGTCTATGGGACTGGTCGTTGCTTCTATTGTCTTACTTATGTTCTTCATGAACACCACTCCGACAGGTATGGTACCCAATGAAGACACCGGTACATTGATGGGAGCTGTAACCTTGCCGCCGGGTACATCACAAGACCACTCGGAAGAAATCTTGGCACGTGTAGACAGTCTGATTGCCTCTGATCCTGCCGTAGCTTCACGCACATTGATTTCCGGTTTCAGTTTCATCGGTGGACAAGGTCCATCCTACGGTTCTTTCATCATCAAGTTGAAAGACTGGGACGACCGTTCGATGATACAGAACTCTGACGTTGTCGTAGGTTCCTTATATATGCGTGCACAAAAAATCATCAAAGAAGCACAGGTATTGTTCTTCGCTCCGCCGATGATTCCGGGTTACTCGGCATCTACGGATATTGAAGTGAACATGCAGGACAAGACGGGTGGAGACCTGAACAAGTTCTTCGATGTGGTCAACGATTATACCGCTGCGCTGGAAGCCCGTCCTGAAATCAATTCGGCGAAGACAACATTCAACCCGAATTTCCCGCAATACATGATTGATATTGACGCGGCGGCTTGTAAGAAAGCAGGCATCAGCCCGAGTGACATCCTTACTACCATGCAAGGATATTATGGTGGTCTGTATGCATCCAACTTCAACCGTTTCGGTAAGATGTATCGTGTAATGATTCAGTCAGACCCGCTATCACGTAAGAACCTGGAATCCTTGAAAAATATCAAGGTTCGCAACAGTGCCGGCGAAATGGCTCCTATTTCACAATTCATCACTGTTGATAAAGTATATGGTCCGGATATCATCAGCCGTTTCAACCTTTACACTTCCATGAAAGTGATGGTGGCTCCTGCCAGCGGTTATACATCCGGTCAGGCATTGACTGCGTTGGCAGAAGTAGCCGGTCAAAATCTTCCGGCCGGTTATACTTACGAATTGGGTGGTATGGCACGTGAAGAGGCACAGAGCAGTGGAAGTGCTACCGGATTGATTTTCATCCTCTGCTTCGTATTCGTTTACCTGTTGCTGAGTGCACAGTACGAAAGTTATATACTTCCGTTGGCCGTGTTGCTGTCCGTTCCGTTCGGTCTGTTAGGCAGCTTCCTGTTTGTCAACGGAGTGAGCGCTATCGGTAATATCTCGATGTTAAAGATGATTCTCGGTACGATGTCCAACAATATCTATATGCAGATTGCGTTAATCATGTTGATGGGTCTGTTGGCGAAAAATGCAATTCTGATTGTAGAGTTCGCCCTCGATCGTCGTAAGATGGGCATGAGTATCACGTGGGCAGCCGTATTAGGTGCCGGTGCCCGTCTCCGTCCTATCTTAATGACATCATTGGCGATGGTAGTCGGATTACTTCCGTTGATGTTCGCCTTCGGAGTAGGTGCTCACGGTAACCGTACACTAGGTACTGCCTCTATCGGTGGTATGTTAATCGGTATGATTTGCCAGATTTTCATTGTTCCTGTACTGTTCGTAATCTTCCAGTACTTACAAGAGAAGGTGAAACCGATGGAATGGGAGGATATTGACAACACGGATGCCGTAACTGAGATTGAACAATACGCTAAATAATGAAATTCGATATGAAGAAACAGATTCTATATATGGTGTGTGCAACTGCTCTCCTGAGTAGCTGCCACATCTATAAGTCGTATGACAGACCCGAAGACATTACTACTTCCGGGCTGTATCGTGACCCGATTGCGGAGAATGATACACTGGTTTCGGATACAACCAACTTCGGCAATCTGCCGTGGAGAGAAGTCTTCACCGACCCGCAGTTACAGTCTCTCATCGAAGCGGGACTGAAACAAAACACTGACCTCTTGACCGCTGCCCAAAATGTAAAAGCAGCAGAAGCATCTCTGCTGTCGGCACGCCTGGCTTATGCTCCGTCCTTGGGACTGTCTCCGCAAGGAACAATCAGCAGCTTTGACAAGAATGCAGCTACCAAAACCTATTCATTGCCCGTCACTGCCAGCTGGCAAGTCGACTTATTCGGGCAGTTGCTGAACTCCAAACGGAATGCTCAGGTCACTTTAAAGCAGACGAAAGCTTACCGTCAGGCTGTACAAACGCAAGTTATCTCCAACATTGCCAATATGTATTATACACTAATGATGTTGGACCGTCAGTTGGAAATAACCAAGTCTACAGCCGAAATCCTGAAAAAGAATGCCGAAACAATGGAAGCGATGAAAGACGCTGCCATGTACAATATCAATTCAACCGGTGTAGAACAAAGCAAGGCTGCTTATGCCCAAGTGCTTGCCAGCATTCCGGACATCGAGCAGAGTATCCGTGAAACGGAAAATGCTCTGTCTACATTTTTGGGTGAAGCTCCGCACGCTATCAAACGCGGTACACTGGAAGCGCAAGTACTTCCGACAGAGCTTTCTGCCGGTGTACCTATCCAGTTATTATCCAACCGTCCGGACGTAAAAGCTGCAGAAATGGCTTTGGCTAGTTGCTACTATAATACAAACTCCGCACGTGCCGCTTTCTATCCGCAGATTACTCTTAGCGGTTCTGCCGGGTGGACAAACAGTGCCGGAAGTGCGATTATCAATCCGGGCAAGTTACTGGCTTCTGCAGTCGGTTCTCTGACACAACCTCTATTCTATCGGGGACAAAACATCGCTCGTCTGAAAGCTGCAAAAGCACAAGAAGAATCAGCGAAACTATCCTTCCAGCAGGCACTATTGAATGCCGGAAGTGAGGTCAGCAATGCGCTAAGTTTATACCAAAAAACCAGCGAAAAGGTAGAATCTCGCCGGTTACAAGTAGAATCTGCTAAAAAAGCTTCGGAAGATACAAAAGAATTGTTTAACTTAGGGACTTCAACTTATCTGGAAGTACTGTCGGCACAGCAATCTTATCTGAGCGCGCAAATCTCACAGGTTTCCGATTGCTTCGATCAGATGCAGGCCGTAGTCAGCCTTTACCAGGCTCTAGGTGGTGGAAGAGAAGAATAACTTTAAACATATACTATTATGATTAGTCCGTTAGCTTACGTAGACCCCGAAGCAAAACTTGGCAAGAATGTAACTGTCCTGCCGTTTGCCTACATTGAAAAGAATGTGGAAATCGGAGATGACTGCGTCATCATGTCTTATGCCAGTATCCTGCAAGGTACTAAAATGGGAAAAGGAAACAAGATACATCAGAATGCTGTCCTGGGAGCGGAACCGCAAGATTTCCACTACACGGGAGAAGAAAGTAGCCTGATTATCGGTGACAACAACGATATCCGCGAAAATGTGGTAATCAGCCGTGCTACCTTTGGCGGCAATGCTACCAAGATCGGTAACGGAAATTACCTAATGGATAAAGTACACCTCTGCCATGACGTACAAATCAACAATAACTGTGTGGTAGGTATCGGTACGACTATTGCAGGAGAATGCACACTGGATGACTGCGTGATTCTAAGTGGAAATGTCACTCTGCACCAATACTGCCACATCGGTAGCTGGACACTTGTACAGAGTGGTTGCCGTATTTCTAAAGATGTACCTCCGTATGTAATTATGTCCGGAAACCCCGTTGCATACCATGGAGTGAACGCGGTGGTTCTTTCACAACATCACAATACATCCGAAAGGATCCTCCGTCACATCGCCAATGCATACAGACTGATTTATCAAGGTAATTTCAGTATTCAGGATGCTGTACAGAAGATTGTCGACCAGGTCCCGATGAGTGAAGAAATCGAGAATATCGTTAACTTCGTGAAGGCTTCGGAACGAGGAATCGTGAAATAAGCAAAGTTACTTTTCAATATTGAAAGGGTGACGCCTAATAAAAAAGCGTCACCCTTTCTGTTTATAGTAGGGCGACGCTCTGTGAGTTATTATTTCGTTTCCGTTTCGTAATTATTCAAACTCCAACGTACCGAAGAAGTCGGGACGGTGGAAGTCCGGGGTCTCTATTTTTATCGGATTCCATGAAAGGAAGTGGGGGGTCTGCAATTCGTCACCACACTTGTAAAAGTTAGCTTTTATCTCCTTCTCATCGAGTGATTCGATCTGATGCTTAAAGAATACAGCATAGGGAATAATCAAGGCAACTTCCCAATCAGTTTCTTCCACACGTTCTTCAAAAGGTGTATCACCCAAACTTGACCAGCGCTGCACAAGATCAGTCACTTCCTTCGGAGCGTGTTCTCTACCGTTGCGGGCAGGACCGACACCTATCAGGATTGTTCCGATGCAGTTGCACTCTATATTATAATACACCCCGTCACCTGCCGGAATAGAAAAGAATTCCACACAGGAATCAGTCCATACAGAACCGTTGTCCGTTCCGTATCTGGCACGCACACTCGCTTCTTTAACTTTAAAATGTAACAAGATAGAGTTCTTCGTGTGAGCAATGCGAAAGTTTACTTTGGGTTTGTAGGGATATTCAGCCCAATTAACACATTGAACCGGTTGAAAATCTATCTTTTCTTCATCAAATAATCGGGGAAGCGAACAAGCCTCCACGTTAGCCGCACTAATTTTCTTTACTTTCATATTTCTATTGTTTGGATGATACAAATATAGTTACTTTCTTCTAATAAGGTTCACTGAAATGAAATAAAAACAACATATTTTGTATAAATGCTAATTATCAACTACTTAAACAATATTAAGAAAAAGATAATGTTTAACCCTCCCCTCTAACTGGAGACAAAGATAGAAAGTTCTATTAAGCGGTATTTAAGACAGGAATTTCCGGTATTCACTCCGAAGCCGGTTTTGTATGGCGATAATCATATTTTTCTATTCTCCACTGCTTTATACAGTTTTTCATAGGTGATAAAAGAACGTTTCTGTAATGCATCATATTCCTCTGCATGATTTTGTATTTTTATATAGATAAGAAGATGTAATATAAATATATCAGATTCAATCTGAACGGTGCTTCCCTGAACAGGTTACCGGCTTTTTAAACAAATACTTGTAACTTGACAAATGTGGTTAGAGTACATGTATTCATTCCTTTAAATACCAACTGCATCATACCATCTTAATTTATACGCTATTTATAGTCGGATTACAAAGAATTTCCCTACATTTGTTACGTTAATCTATGAGATCTCTCATTAATGTCCTGTCTACTAAAGAACTGCAATATTTCAAAGAACAATTTTTATATTAATAGGACAATAATGTGGTATTATAAGATATAGCTATATTATGAAAAACCTAAAAAGAATAATTTTTATACTACTCATCATCCTTCCTCTCCGTGTTTTTGCCGACTATGAGCATTTTAAACTTTGGGATATGTCGGATGGTCTATCCAATAATACAGTGAAATCTATCACCCAAGATCATTTGGGATTCATTTGGTTGGGAACATTCGACGGATTGTGCAAATTTGACGGAGTCGATTTTACCATCTTCAGACATGACTCCCAAGATAGTTTGTCTATCATCAATAACTATGTGGAAGTCGTAGCTTCGTTGGGAGATGAACTTTGGGTAGGAACCGAACGGGGATTGAATCTTTATTCTTATAAAGAGAATAATTTTCGTTTGTGCGAATGGATTCTTCCGACAGGTGAAAGACAAAAGATAACGGAAAGCATCAAAAATATCGTAGTGAATCAAGAGAGTGTCTTTATATTGACCTTTTCGCATCAACTATTGGTGCGTAAAGAAGGATGTGTCTTTGAACCGTGTGACTATAAAAAGAATATAGAATGGCTGTCTATTTCAGGCTATAAAGAGGGTTTATTGATCGGACATGCCACCGATGGTTTGTATGTCATTGATCCCGATGAAATGAGGATTCGGGCTCATTTCCCGTTTGACTCAAAGATACTGAGCGACTGTCTGTATTACAGTACAAATAAAGATATGATTTTTCTTGGTTTTGGTATAGGCTATCCAAGTCTCGCTTTTAGGATGAACAAAGAGAATAGCCTTGAAAAGTTGGAAGTCAGGATACCGTCAAGCGTAAAGACAATTGTCGATTATAAAGATGAAACATTATTTGGAACAGATGGAAACGGGCTGATGGTTTTTAATGAATCAGGATGTTCCGACATTTCTTCGGGGGAAAGTGATATGAGTAGTGATGCCATTTATTCATTGTTTGTAGATCGGAGACAGAATCTTTGGATTGGTACATACCGGGGAGGGCTGAATGCAAGTTCGGAACATTACGACTGGTTTCAGTCTTTCTGCATACAAAATAAAAAACTCTCGTATGATATGGTAACCGCTGTCGTTTCTCAAAAGGAACGGTTGTATGTGGGACTGGACGGCGGAGGACTGAATATTTATGATGTAAAAAATGACAAGCTACTGAAATATACAACGCATAATAGCGGCATTTCGGGAGACAATCTTTTGTCGTTATCAGTGGATGATGATTTCGCCTGGTTGGGAATATATGGCAAGGGACTCAGTCGCTATTCACTATCCGGTCACACTTTTAAGAATTATGTCTTGCCACCGGTTAAAGATAAAGAGAGTGCAAATAGAATATGGCAGATAAAGGACGATGGTGAGGGTAATATTTGGATTATAGCCGAAGACGTTTATTGTTTCAATAAAAAGAGCGAGACATTCACGGTAATCGACAATCTGAGTAACCTGAATGCTTTGAATATTATATTTGAAAACGATGTCATTTGGCTTTGTACGATGGGATATGGGCTTTATAAATTTGACCGGAAGACGACAGAACCTCTTGAACATTACTTTAAAGAATCAGAAAAAACGCCCATCCCCGGTAATATGGTACGGTATATGTTCATTGATTCCCAGAATCAAGTATGGTTCTCGATAGAATATGCCGGTTTATATAAATTAGACCAAAGTTCCGGGGAAGTCACTCCGTATGGAGTTGAAAGTGGCCTGACGGATACAAATGTAGTGGGGATGTTGGAAGACAAGTCCGGTTATTTATGGGTGAGTACATATAATGGCTTGTTCCGCTATAATCCTGTCAATGGAAAGTTTATTCGTTTTGGTAAGGAAGATAACTTGACTTCTACCCAATTCAATTATAACGCGTGTTTTCAAGAGGGTGATACAATGTATTTTGGAAGTACGGGAGGATTGTTCAGTTTCAAACCGGAAGATATTAAATATGACGGTGAACAGGTCAATCATGTGTATTTTACCAATCTTGAACTGTTGAATCATGAGAATAAAGTTGTGAGTCTCTATGGCATACAACCGGAGGATATACACTTGTCATATGATCAGAACTTCTTTACGATTCATTTCTCAACGCCGGAGTTGATTTCCCCTGACAAGGTACAATTCTCTTGTTATATGGAGAATTTTGAAAACGGCTGGTCTGAAATCTCCCATGCCCGACAGATATCCTATACTAATATTCCCCCCGGAGAATATTATTTTTATGTCAAGGCTTCCGACAATGAAGGGCAATGGACCGATAAGGCATCCTGCCTGAAGATTATTATCACACCCCCTTGGTGGAAAACCACTTGGGCATTGTCGCTTTGGGGCCTGCTAATCCTGGGACTTATCATTTTTATATTCTGGCTATACCGTCATGAATTGAATATAAAACATTTGGTACATTTGAATGAGATAGAGAAGAAAGCGGCTAAGAATATTAACGAAGCAAAGCTAAGCTTTTATACGAATATTACGCATGAACTGCGTACGCCTATTTTTTTGATAACCTCTCCTTTGGAGGAACTTCTAACGAGTAGGGAGGGCAGAGGGCCTGTTTCGGTTCCTAAATCTTTCCTGGTGAGTATGTACAGGAACGCTATGAAACTGAACAAGCTGATTAGCCGAATTATAGACTTCCGTAAACTGGAGTCCGGAAAGTTGAAACTCGAGCCGCAATCACTAAATCTGGTCACTTTCTGTAAAGACTTGACGGTGGATTATGAAGCTCTCTGCCAGCAGAAGAATATTATTTTTCATTTCTTGCCGTCACGGACAATTATTCGTGTCGAGTTTGATCCCGAAAAGATGGAGATTCTTTTGTCCAATCTCATTTCCAATGCTTTTAAATATACCCCGGAAGGAGGGAAAATCGTATTATCTATCGATGAAACGGACGAAAAAGTAACGCTAGTGGTTGAAGACAATGGCATCGGCATTCAAAAAGAATTTCAGGAAGTTATATTCGATCGCTTTTTCCAGATAGAAAATACCGAAATATTCTCTACGGGGGATGGTATCGGGCTTTCCTTTGTAAAGCACTTGGTCGAACTGCATGACGGAACGATACGCGTGGACAGTGAACTGAACAAAGGGGCTAAATTTATAGTTGAGCTTCCCAAAAAAGAAAGAGTGGATGAACCTGTTTCTTCGGAAGAAGAAATCATTATTGTGCCGAAATCTGTAAAAGAGAATATGCTTGTCGTGACAGAGTCGGCCTCTTCCCCGGCAGCCCCCCACACCTTATTAATAATAGATGACGAGAGCGAGATACTCGATATGCTGGAGTGCTTCTTAAGCAGTGATTTTAAGATATTAAAGGCAAGTAATGGTATAGACGGACTTTCTTTGGTGCAAACCACATTACCCGATATCGTAATCTGCGATGTGATGATGCCTAAAATGAATGGGACGGATTTCCTGCAATTGATGAAAGGAGATAAAAAACTGGCCCATATTCCTGTCATTATGTTGACTGCCAAAACCTCGGAGGAGGACCAAATGGTGGCTTTTGATTGTGGCGCAGATGCTTATCTGACCAAACCGATTTCATTGAAATATCTCCGTAAACGGATCGATCAACTGTTGGCGCGTGTAGAATCGGCAGAGATGGTGAACTCATTGACGAAAACGGAAAAGAAATATTCCAAAGAAGAACAGAAGTTCCTGTTGAAGTGTCGGGAGATTATTGATAATAACCTGAATAATTCCAGTTTTGAGATAATGGCTTTTGCGGAACAAATGGGGATGAGTCATTCCACCTTGTACCGTAAAATAAAAGGGATGACCGGACTGACCGTTGTTGAATTTATAAATGAATACCGCCTGTTCAAAGCCGTCCAATATTTTAAGGAAGGCGAGACGAATATCGGTACTGTATGTTCCAAATGCGGATTCAATGATGTGAAACATTTCCGTGATCTTTTCAAACGTAAGATGAATATGACTCCCAAGCAATATGTGTTGAGTTTATAGCTGGATCAGATTATCTGATTCATTTATTCACCACGAATTGCCCCGAATCGCCCAATAGCCGAATTTCACCCTAAAAAAGCCGAATTACTTCCCTTTTAGGCAATGCATCCTGCTTAGTTTTGCGACAAAACGAGGGTGCAATGCCTTGAATAGTTAATTTTAAAATCAGTTTTATGGAAAAACATTTTTTCTTTATTTCGTTAAGGAAGACTTTATTCCTGACAGCGACATTTGTTTTATTAATAGGAAACACGCAACCTTCCTATGCAATGCTAGGAGTAGACGAGGAGTTGCAGGTTATGCAGAACGGCATAGTCAAGGGACGAATCGTCGACACAAACGGAGAAGCGGTGATTGGAGCCAATGTAAAGTTAAAAGGAAGCAATCAAGGAACTATTACTGATGTGGATGGAAACTTTTCTTTGGAAAATGTATCGGAAGATATCCTAATTGTATCTTATATTGGCTTTGAAGAGCAAGAAGTTGCCATTAAAGGGCGGAAGTATGTAAAAGTCATATTGAAAGAGAATTCGCAGCTTCTTGATGAAGTCGTTGTAGTGGGATATGGCGCACAGAAAAAGGTGAACCTGACTGGAGCAGTGGCGAGTCTTGATGTGAAACAACTAGAGAGTCGACCTATTACCAGTGCTTCGCAGAGCTTGGCAGGTAAGATAGCAGGTGTACATATTGCACAATCGTCCGGTATGGCAGGTGCAGACGGTGCGCAGATCACCATTCGCGGACTCGGTACGTTGAATAATACTTCTCCTCTTATCTTGATTGATGGGGTTATTTCTCCGAATATGGATGTAGTAAATCCAGCGGATATTGAAAGTATCTCTGTCTTGAAAGATGCTGCATCGGCTTCTATATACGGTTCGCAAGCTGCGAATGGTGTTGTATTGGTCAGTACAAAGAAAGGAAAAGCAGAAGGGAAGTCAACTTTTAATGTAAGTGCAGGCCTTTCTTGGTCTAAGATGACTGACCAGAGTAAGCCGGACATGGTGACGGATCCAGAAACATTTATGCTCCTGATGAATGAGGCGCGAATCAACTCCGGATTAGAGTCAGCTTTTCCGGATGAAGTAATTGAAAGATACCGTACACCTAAATTCAGGGATGCGTGTTCTACCGATTGGTTTGATCAGATTTTTCGCACGGCTACTACCCAGGAATACAATATGAGTGCAAGCGGCGGAAATAATAAGACCAAATATTACTTTTCTTTAGGCTATATGGACCAGGGATCCATAGCATCCAGTGGTAACTATAAACGGATTACTGCCCGTCTGAACCTGGATACTTATGTACTTCCCAAATTAAAGATCGGAGCATCTATTGGTTATACTTACGGCGATCAGCGCACTCCGAACGGAAGTGTAGATGAGGTCTTTGCGCTTGACCTGATGCGTGCCAATCCTCTGAATCCGGCCTATAACTCAGACGGTACGATTGCGATGCCCGATAATACGACTTTGTCCTATACGGGACAGGTGCAAGGAGAGAATCCATTGACCAAGATGCTTTACAATGAGATTCATCAGAAAAACAATAACATTTACGGTAATGCTTTCTTGAGTTGGGACATTTTTCCTGAACTGAAAGTGTATGCATACTTCAATGCAAATGTGCAATTAAGAGATTATAGTGAGTGGAAGGGCTGTCCGGAGGTTAAAAATTGGCGATATGAGGAACTGCTTGCGGAAGGCGCCGATATGGAAGATGTGATTAGTGACGGTTATTATGGAAACGGAAGTTTGAAGATGTCGTCAGCCAGAGATTACCGGATTAACCCGTATGTTCAGATGGAATATTCCAAGTCAATTGGCCGGCATCATATGAGAGCCATGGTTGCTGCCAGCTATGAAGCGACCAATTACGACTATTTTGATACATCCAGAGGAAAGTACATCTCCAATTATGTGCATATTCTCGATTCAGGAGATCCTTCCACAGTGCAAAATAGCAGCAGTATGACACAATATGCCATTCTTTCCCAATTCGGACGTGTGAACTATGATTTTGCAGACAAGTATCTTTTCGAATTTAATCTGCGTCGTGACGGTTCTTCCAGATTCGGTTCCAATTTCAAGTATGGTATATTCCCTTCTTTCTCTGTGGGATGGGTGTTGACGCAGGAAAATTTCATGAAGAAGATTCCTACGATTAACTTTCTAAAACTGCGTGCTTCCTGGGGACAGCTCGGCAACCAGTATAGCAGCGATAATTTCCCTTATATTGCCAAGATCGGTTATGACGGTAATTATGTGTGGGGGAATGAGGTGGCAACAGGCGTTGTTCCGACTTCTTATGGTAACCCGGATATTCACTGGGAGACTACCAATGTGACGAATGTAGGTTTTAATCTTCATCTGTTCAATTCGGAGCTGGTGCTGGAAGGTGATTACTTTATGCGTAAGACAAAAGACATTTTATTCGATACGCCATTGCCGTACGAGACAGGATTCAAATCGGTGTTAACCAACCTGGCAGAAGTGCAAAACAGCGGTTTTGAATTATCGGCTACTTATCAGAAAAGATTGAAAGACTTCCATTTCTCCATTGGTGGTAATATGTCACATATTCAAAATAAGGTCAATGCCATAGACCCTGGAATGACCGGAGAGACCGACCGTCATATCAGTGGTAATAAAATTACGACTCGCAATAAACCGATGAATTCCTATTATATGTTGAAATGGACTGGCAAGATTTATCAGACTCAGGAAGAAGTGGATAACTCTCCCCATGTGAAAGGAGCAGGACCGGGTGACTTGGTATTTGAAGATATCAGTGGCCCTGAAGGAAAACCGGATGGAGTGATTGATGCCAATGACCGTCAGATATTGGGAACGGAATATCCGGCATGGACATTTGGCGCAAATTTATCATTTGGGTATAAAGGTATAAATATCAGTGCCGATTTTCAGGGGATTGCAGATGCTTATACCTATGGAACATGCGAATATTATACTCCGACATTCCAAGGTTCCAATTTTGGCCAATATTGGACGAAACGTTGGACTCCGGAACATCCGAGTGAGACAGTCCCACGTTTGTGGGTTGAAAGCGGTCCTAATGTTGACTACGCCAACAGCTATTTCCTGATGGATAGAACTTATCTGCGTCTGAAGAATCTGGTTTTGAGCTATGACCTGCCGTTAAACATCATCCGTACGCTGAAGATGGAGAAAATGAGAGTATATGTTTCCGCTTCCAATTTATTCACCTGGACGAAGAAGGATTACCGGGGACTGGATCCGGAACGCTCCAACGGTGCAGGTGAACGAGGTGGTATTCCGCAAGCGATGACAGTGAAAATGGGTATTGATTTAACTTTCTAATAACTGAAACAGTATGAAAAAAATATATGTATTGCTTTTATCCGCTTTCTCGTTTATTATGTTGAGTGGGTGTAATGATTGGATTGAACTGGAGCCGAAAGATACGGTGGCTAATGAGAATTTCTTTAAGACGAAAGATGATTTTGACCAGGCTGTGACCGGTTTGTACTCCATGCTTCGCCCGTTGGACGACGAAGCCAAAGACGGAGCGTATTTTGGGAATCTGTATTGGGAAGTTTGTGCAGACGTATGCATGTATAAGAATAGTTGGACGCAGCCCTGGTTTGATATATCACGGGGTGAATTGAAATCCGTGACCGACAATGTCGCATCTTTATATCAGAAGGTGTATGCGGCTATTTCCTGGTCGAATACGATCATTGAACAGATAGAGGCCAAGCAATCGGAGTTTCCTGAGGACTTTGTGAATTATGTAAAAGGACAGGCGCATTTTGTGAGGGCTATATGTTACATCCGTCTGACAAGTCTTTGGGGGCCGGTTCCAATGATCGACCGTCTTTATCTTCCTTCCGAATCAAAGTTGCCGAGAAGCTCGGTTGATGATATAACGAACCAGCTGATTATCCCAGATCTTAAAATAGCTGTCAGCTGCCTGGAGATGACTCCTTATAATAACAAATGGGGACTTGCCACCAAACAAGCAGCTATGGGGATGAGAGTACGTGCTTATTTGTATAACAAGGATTATGAAAATACGGTGGAAGCTGCAAAGGAATTGATGGAACTTGATAAAACCTTAGAAAATTCCATGTTCTTGGACGATTATAAAAGCATATTCGCCAACTCGAATGAAAATAACCCAGAAATATTGTTCAGCCTGAAGTATGTAGCTAACGGAACCAAACAGGGAAGTACGTTCAATACTCCTTTTGGAAGCAAAATCCCCGGACTGCCGACAGGAAGCATGAATGGTTCATGGGCAACTGTATCTATCTTGCCGGAGTTTATTGATTCTTATCCATTGACTGACGGCAAGACGGTGGCTGAAGGATCTATGGTATATGATTCTCAGAATAAGTGGGCCAACCGTGGTCCCCGATTCGAAAGTACGTTTTATATTGGTGGTTATTCCGTCGTGAACGGTATGCCTTTCACCTCTGAGTATGTGTGCGGCATTGATGCACAGTGTGCGATAGATTATCCGTTAAATATCAACAAAGGATATATGAACGAAGATAAAAAGACAGAATGGTTGCAGGAAGACGAGTCCGATTTCATTATTCTGCGCTATACCGATGTGCTGTTGATGTATGCCGAAGCGAAAACGATGCTCGGGGATATAGACCAGTCTGTATTTGATATATTGGACGCAGTGAGAGACCGTGCCGGAATAGCACATGTGGCTCATACAACAGACCCGAAGGCTATGATGAAAATCATCCAGGATGAACGGAAATGGGAATTTGCTTTTGAAGGGTTGAGATACTTTGACATTCGTCGCTGGGGGATAGCTGCCGATGTGATTAATTCGATCACTTCCGACGAACTGTATAATTTCGGTTCGCACAAAGTCTTTGTTGCACCTGCCAACTATCTATGGCCTTTGCCGCAGGAAGCTACTGATGCCAATCCTAATCTGCTCCCCAATAATGAGGGATATTAATTTGAAACAAGAAGTAAACCAGTAAATAATAAGTAAATAATGAAACATATTATACATATCATAGTTTTGGCTGTTATTACAGTTGTATATATAAGCTGTGAAAAGGAAGATTATGCCCTTCAGCGTTTGAGTGCTCCTGCACAATTGACTGCTAGTCGCGGTGATACCTCAGTTTTCCTAAAATGGACGAAAGTGGAAGATGCTTCTTTTTATACATTGGTCAGAGGATTAAAAGTGATTGCAGATAGTTTGACGGTTGAATCTTATGAAGACGACTCTGCTCCTGATACATTGACTGAATATCGCATTTATGCTGTGGACAACCAAGGATGGCGTTCGGCTACTTACGCGGTGGATTCGGGTTATTTGGGAATCCCTGATGGCATTGAACCTCGTGTTCCTGCCAAGTTAGAAGCATCCGATACTAATATTGAAGGCTGTTTATTATCCTGGAGTGCAGGACGTTTTGCCACTTCGTATAAAGTGTATAAAAATGGCACGTTTTATAAAGAGGTGACAAACAAGGAGTTCCTGGATTATGCAGCTTCGGTGACGGGTGCTGAATATACTGTATATTCGGTCAACCACAATGGTATGTCGAAAGGTATTTCCGTGACCGGCAAAAAGGCTTATCAGTGTCTCGACGATTATGAAACCTACGAGATCGGAAGTGTGATTGAACCTTGGACATTTATTCAAGACCGTATCGGATATTATACAGAGGGGAATCCGCTTGTAACCAATGAAAGGCCTTTCAACGGAACTAAATCATTAAGCATTAAAAAAGGAAAAATAGAGTTGATGTTCGACTGGGGCGGAGTGTGGAATGACGGTTATTATACCATAAGTTTCATGACTTATAAGGCATCCGGCCCATTCAAACTTTATTCAGATTTTGGTATTGATGATACAGTTCAGGGTACAGGCGAATGGGTGCAATATAACTATCGGACCGGTCTGCTGAAAGCCGGAGATAAATTCAAGATGGTGATAGATTCAAGAGAGGATGACGATATTCTCTATGTGGACAATTTGTCGATAGAATACGCAAAAGAATAGTTCTATTTTGATGATACAGACATGAGAATATTATATCATTATTTCTTATTGACCGTTTTCCTTCTATTCAATGTACCGGATGTTGGTGCATCGAGACAACTCTTTGCCATACATCCGGTCATCTACCCTTATCCGGTTGAGCCGATGGAATATCCTGAATATTCCCGGCGTCCTTATCCGGCTCTTTCCTGGAGTGATTTCGATCATCGGACTCAATTCGTAGCCGGGCGGAATGTTCCGTCAAACGAAGCTGAACTGGCTGATGTTCCGGGGTTGGTATATCGTCCTGGCGCTTCATTCTTAAAGAATCAGGAGTTTACGGGAAAGTTGCAATATATAGGAAAGCATGGAATGTATCTTCACAACATAGGTGGGTATGGACCGGGAAGTCCTTTTTATGGAAGTTTTGGTGAATATATCGTGCCGGAGTGGCAAACAGAGCAAATCAGAAAGCACCTGGGACACCGGTTTACCGGATTTGATGTAGGAGAACAGGATGGCCGGTTTAACTTTACCTATAAACAGATAATGGAACCGTACATTCCGGACCGCAGAAGACAGTATCTTGCTTCCCAGCCTTATTTTGACCGTGTCGCTGCAGATTTGGGAAACTGGTGCAGTTCGTTGAGTGTACTGTGGTACTGGCATTACATTCTAAAAGAAGGATATACGATTCTTGCAGGGGCGGAAACACAGAATAAGATTACCAACGGACAGGTGCAATATATGCATCTGCGCGGAGCGGGAAAGCAGTACGGTATCTTGTGGTTCGGTGATGTATCGGTGTTTGATACATGGGGATATAAGAATTACTCCCGAGACGAGAAATACGAGCGTGTGAATAAAGGAGGAAGTTTATCGTTGTTTAAACGCTCTTATTATACACAGTATATGTATAATGCAACGATACTCAGCATGGAGTCGGGATGGTGCGAAGGTCATTTTGCCACTAACAAGGGAGAATTGACTCCTATTGGTAAAATGCATACCGATTGTGCGAACTTTGTAGAGAAGTACGGACAGCCGGGCTGTATGGTTACACAAATCGCTTTACTCAATGATTTCTATTCCGGTTGGATGCCGGCAGACCATATCGCAGGCCGATTTCAGGTTTGGAACGGGATGGATTATGAAGCAGGTGACTTTCTTACGGATGCAATGATAAGTTTATTTTTCCCGAATTATGAACGGAGTGGCTTTTTTCATGATGAAACGGGAGCAATGTGTGCGACTCCTTATGGGGAGAATGCCGATGTTTTACACAGTGATGCACGTGTGGAAGTGATGAAACAGTATCCTGTCATGGTGGCTGCCGGAAACCTTTTCAGTGGTGGAATGGAGTTGGCGGATAAAGTGAAAGAGTATGTTCACAAGGGCGGTACTTTTATAGTTACGGCAGAAAATGCCGCACGTATTTGGCCGGAATGGAAAATCGGTAAAAGTAGAACCGTTCCGGCTGGAGGAATAGTCAGGGTAGGAGAAAATGAACTTGTAGAACGGGGGAACTTTGAACTTTATCGGGCTTCTTTGCCCGATGAGGCTCATGTTCTGGCAATGATTGGCGGAGAGCCGGTAGCCGTTGACATTCCCGTTGGAAAGGGGCAAATTATACTTTCGCTTACAGCTTATGGCCTGAATGCTGCTCCCTTGGAATACAACAAGCCACCTACATGGATGCAAGGTGGTTTCAACACTTTTCTAGGCAGGCCATATAGTTTACTGAATCACTTCCGGTCGATAGTGGATGCAGTATTTAAATCTGTACAATTGTTTGAAGTGGGCGAGGGTCTTGGAGTGATAGTGAATTATCTGGAAGAAGGCAAATATCGGCTGGCGATTTATAACAATACACTGGAGAGCCTGCCTTTTTCAATACGTTCGAAGATTGGAAGGATAAAATCAATAGATGAACTTTCGACAGGAGACAAACTGTTTCAGGCTCAAGGATATTGGCCGAATGGGATACGGGGAGATATGAATGGAAAAGATAATGATTCGTATATTTTTGGAGGGGATATACGTTTGTTCGACGTATCCGTTGATGAAGAGAGAGTAGAATTGGCAGAGAAGATACAGCAGGCGAAATCTGTGAGTCGCCGGCTGTTGGTATTTGACGATATCTTGTTCACCAAAGAAACAATCAGATATATGCCTACCTTTTTCGATTATTTTAGCGGAATATCCGTTGAGGGCGATAAGTTGTTACAGGCAGACAGCTACGCTTTGAAAGAACAGAATAAGTGGTTCTGCTTGCAGAAATTACAGATTACTGCGGATTTGCGGAAAGGATTTGCTTCAGGACGCTGGACGTTCGACAGTAGTCTGCCACAGTATAAGCAAACCTTGATTGAGCTGAAGGAAATAGCAGATAAACTCTCGCTTCTTTATGGAGAAGATGTGCTGTTTATACCGTCAACGCCGATAGGTTTTTCCATTCCCTCTGAATTAGCAGATTTAAATTTTCAACTAGTGAAAAGTCCAGGACAAGGTATGCTCAAGTCAGCTGGCGATGGTTATGAATTGCTTGATACACCGAGTTTGGATTGGGAAACAGTTTATGGACTTCTGAAAAATAAGTTACCTGCCGCACAGCATATATCCGGTGGACAGCAATCGTCTCAACAGCATGTATTGCCCGATAATAGAAATCATATTCTGGCGTTGGACAGATACTCCAAAGGGATTCTTAAAGATATAGATGAAATTGATTGCTTCTATAACGCATTCGGCGGAGTCTGTGTGAGCGCGGAATACTTGGCAAATTATTCATTAGACGCACTTCGTGAAGAGAAGAAGTTACTTGATGAGCGTGGTATATCTATGGTGGTTAGTTTCATAGAAGAGATAAACCATTTCCCGGGCTTGACTTTATGTGATGCCGTTCCCGAATATTATGAGAAAAGCATGGATTATTATAAGAGGATACTGGATAAAATGGGGGAATTACAAATAGGTGTGGCATTATTTACGACGCATGGTCGGGTTGAGAGTGACAAGTATCCTGCGCAAAAGGTATATGTTGGGATGAAAAAGACCTTTCGTTATTTGTCGGAATATGGTGAGAAAAGGGGAGTTCGGTTACTGCTGACTAACACACGGTTCAGGATTGCAGATACAGTAGATAAACAGATAAAAATGATACGCGAGATAGGAGAAAGTAATATCGGGATAGCTTTGAATCTCAACCATCTTTCGGAAAGTGAGTCCGGCTTGTATGTACGGAAATTCCGTAAACAGTTGAGGGAACGATTGGGTGCAGTGATTCTGGGAGGTCCTGTTTCCTATAAACATTCGGAATACTTACCTGTCCCGAATAGTGACAAGTCGGTTCGGGTAGCGAATGATTTGGAGGGGGTATTGTTAATTGATAAGGTTTACCCTCTTGATAGAGAGCGTGTGTATAAGGACTGCCAATATATGGGTTGGATAAAGGAATGAGATAACATCTGTATTTATAATCGGATTTGGATAGAATATTATAATAAGAATTGGATATGAAACAAGAGAAATTAATTCTTCTTTTTTTGCTGTGTTTATTAAGTGATACCCTGTGTGCTAAAGTTCAGACAGACGAACTATGCCGGCAGAGTATCAATTTCAACCGGAATTGGAAGTATATGCAAGGTGATTACACAGGCGCTGAACGGACGGACTATGATGATAGTAGTTGGGAAACAATTGGAATACCTCATTCCTTCAGTATTCCTTATTTTATGTCGAAAGACTTTTATACAGGCTATGGCTGGTACAGGAAGTCTTTTGAATTAACTGCGAAAGATTTGAAACAACAGCTTTTCGTGGAGTTTGACGGAGTATTTCAGGAAGCGGAAGTCTTTGTTAACGGAAAGAAGGCAGGTACACATACCGGTGGTTATACAGGTTTCTATTTTGACATATCTTCAGCAGTCCGCATGGGAAATAATGTGATTGCCGTACGCGTAAATAATATTTGGAAAGCCAATGTAGCGCCCAGGGCGGGTGAACATGTGTTTAGCGGAGGTATATATCGTAATGTCCGGCTGGTGAGAAAGTCGCCTGTACATATTGACTGGTACGGTATATTTGCGACGACACCGGATTTGGCAGCGCATCAAGGCAAATCCTCGGTAGTCAGGGTTTGCACGGATATCTGTAACAAAACGAATAAAACGATGGAATTCAAACTCTTGACGGAAGTAAAAGATGCCGAAGGCCGAATACTTGTTTCTGTGGAGAATGAGGAGAAAGTGGAAGCTAATTCTATGAAGAAGCTTGAACAAATCACTGAAGCGGTCAATCATCCTACCTTATGGCATCCTCGCCATCCTTATCTGTATAAAGTAGTCAGTTCAGTCTATCAGGGGCAAATGTTGATAGACCGAGTAGAAACACCTTTCGGATTTCGTTGGTTTGAGTGGACTGCCGACAAAGGTTTTTTCCTGAACGGAGAACACTTGTTTTTCAAAGGAGTAAATGTACATCAGGATCAGGCAGGCTGGGGAGATGCCGTGACGGAAGCAGCCATGCGGCGAGATATCCTGTTGATGAAAGAGGCTGGCTTTGATCTCATTCGTGGTTCGCATTATCCTCATGCGCCTGCTTTTTCGCAAGCTTGCGATGAGGAAGGTATGTTATTCTGGTCGGAAGCGCCTTTTTGGGGAATCGGAGGTTTCAGACCAGATGGTTACTGGGACTCAAGTGCTTATCCGGTGGACAAGAAAGATGCACAAGCATTCGAAGCAAGCGCTTTGCAGCAGTTGGAGGAGATGATACGTATTCATCGTAATCATCCTTCTATCGTGGCGTGGAGCATGTGTAACGAAGCCTTTTTTTCTGCACCGGAGGCGATGAAAGGGGTACGTCGCCTATTAAAGAGAATGGTTGATTTGACTCATCAGCTCGATCCGTCACGTCCCGCAGCCATTGGAGGAGCGCAACGTCCGTTAGGGGATGAGAGAATAGATAAGATAGGTGATATCGGAGGATACAACGGAGATGGAGCAACGCAACCGGATTTTCAGAATCCGGGTATTCCGAATGTGGTATCCGAATATGGCAGTGTGACTGCCGAACGTCCGGGGGAATATAATCCTGGATGGGGCGATTTGCAAATGAACGATGGGTGGAAAGGAACTCCATGGCGCAGCGGGCAAGCGATATGGTGTGGCTTTGATCATGGAAGTATTGCCGGCAGTCAATTGGGAAAGATGGGAATTGTAGACTATTTCCGTATTCCCAAACGCTCCTGGTATTGGTATCGAAACGAATATACCCGGGTGGCACCACCGGAATGGGCGGGAGAAGGCGTTCCTGCGCAACTGCGATTAGAAGCATCTCGCACTGATAATATCCTTACTGACGGCACGGACGATGTGCAATTAATGGTTACGGTCCTGAATGCAGCGGGAAAACCTGTTAGTAATTCCCCTGCAGTAGAACTGAGATTAGTTTCCGGTCCGGGGGAATTTCCAACGGGAAATATGATTCGTTTTGAACCGGACAGTGATATCCGTATCATGGACGGGAAAGCGGCTATTGCTTTTCGCTCCTATTATGCGGGAACCTCTGTACTCGAAGCCACCTCTCCGGGACTGAAACCGGCACGTATAGAGATTGTTTTTCAGGGAAATGAGGCTTATAAAAAAGGGCTGACTCCTGAAGTGAAAGAGCGTTCTTATGTACGTTTTGTAAGAGAGAAGAAGGAGAAAGCGGTACAGGAGTTCGGTCGGAACAATCCTACTTTTTCCAGTAGCCATCACGAAAATCAAGTAGCGGGATTTGCTGCGGACGGTAATTTGCAAACCTATTGGCAGGCATCCAAAGATGATCCCGCTCCTTTTTGGATATTGGATACGGAGAAGGAGCTTGAATTGAAGAATATTCAGGTTCGATTTCCGAAGGAAAGCATCTATCGCTATGTCCTTGAAGTGTCGGGAGATAAAGTACATTGGACAGTCGTGTCAGACAAACAGGCTAATAGGAGAAAAGAGTCGCATATTGCTGTGGATTTTCCTGATGCCGGGGTTCGTGCACGCTTTGTACGTATCCGGTTTGTGAAGAAGTCACCGGCAGTTATTGCAGAGGTTACAGTAAGGGGAATTGTATGCGAATAAAATAAAATTGTTATAGTAATCGTTATATAGCTTATGTTATTGAGAAGAAATTTTATCAAGAGTATTTGTGTGCTTTTGCTTTTTGCCGGGCCGGTTGCGGGTGTTGAACAAAAGACAGAAACCGTTCCCATGCGACTATGGTATGACCGTCCCGCAACGAACTGGATGACCTCTGCCTTGCCTATTGGTAATGGAGAATTGGGAGCTTTGTTCTTTGGTGGTGTAGAGTCCGAGCAGATACTCTTTAACGAAAAGACTTTGTGGACAGGAAGTACTACCACCCGTGGGGCTTATCAGAAATTTGGTGATGTATGGATTCATTTTGATGGGCAGGAAGATGTCCGGGAATATCGTCGCGAACTTTCTTTGGATGAAGCTATAGGCAAAGTGAGTTATACGTCGGCTGGAACGCATTATTTACGGGAGTATTTCGCCAGTCGTCCCGATGAGGTAATTGTGCTCAGACTAAGTACACCGAAAGCCGGGAAGAAACTTAATTTTTCCGTCAGCCTTGCCGACGGACGTCCGGGCACCCGGCAAGAAATCACCAAAGATGGTATCCTGTTCCGTAGAAAACTGGATTTATTATCTTATGAAGCTCAATTAAAGGTCATTAATGAAGGTGGCACATTGGTGGCGGATAGCAATAAACTATGTGTGAATGCAGCCAATTCCGTCCTTATTCTATTGACAGCAGCGACCAATTATGATTTATCTTCTGCTACCTATGTGGGAGAAACTTCCGGACAACTGCATAAGCGCCTAACAGACCGGCTCGCACGGGCATCTGCAAAAGGTTATGATCAGCTGAAATCCACTCACCTGAATGATTATCAATCTCTTTTCAACCGCGTCCGGTTTGATTTGAGGACAGCAGCAAAGACAGGGGGAAAAATAGGAATGAAAACAGAAATCCCCTCTGTTCCCACGAATGAACTGGTACGCCTGCATAAAGAAGCTCTTTATTTGGATATGTTGTATTTTCAATATGGACGATACCTGATGATCGCTTCGTCTCGTGGAATGAATTTGCCGAATAATCTACAAGGGATATGGAATGGAGATAATGCTCCGCCCTGGGAATGTGATATTCATAGCAACATCAATATACAGATGAATTATTGGCCTGCTGAGGTCTGTAATCTTTCCGAATGTCACGAACCTTTCATCCGGTATATTGCCACTGAAGCTCTTCGCCCGGGTGGTAGCTGGCAACAATTAGCACGAAGTGAAGGACTCAGAGGATGGACTGTAAACACACAAAACAATATATTCGGCTACACGGATTGGAATATCAACCGTCCTGCGAATGCGTGGTACTGCATGCATCTGTGGAAGCATTATGCTTACACACAAGATATCAACTATCTGCGTTCTGTGGCCTATCCGGTCATGCGCAGTACCTGTGAATATTGGTTTGACAGGCTTCAATTAACGGCTGACGGCGTACTGCTTGCTCCGGCAGAGTGGTCGCCTGAACATGGACCTTGGGAAGATGGAGTGGCATATGCCCAACAACTGGTTTGGCAACTTTTCAGCGAAACCATGCAGGCTGTACGTGTCCTGCGAGGAGCAGGCATTCCGTTGGATGCAGATTTTGTAAGGAAGCTGTCGGAGAAGTTGAAACGCTTGGACAATGGTGTCACACTAGGTGCCTGGGGGCAAATACGTGAGTGGCGGGAAGATAGTCAGAAACTTGATACCTTGGGAAATCCCCATCGGCATCTCTCCCAATTGATAGCTCTTTATCCGGGTAATCAGATATCTTACTATAAAGACGCAAAATATGCAGATGCGGCAAAAAGAACGTTAGAATCACGTGGAGACTTGGGGACGGGGTGGAGCCGTGCCTGGAAAATCGCTGCCTGGGCACGCTTGCAGGATGGCGAACATGCTTACCGTTTGCTAAAATCTGCTCTTGACTTTTCTACACTTACAGTTATTAGCATGGATAACGACCAAGGCGGAGTTTATGAAAATCTTTTTGATTCGCATCCACCTTTCCAAATCGACGGTAATTTCGGAGCTACGACAGGCATTGCCGAAATGTTACTGCAGAGTCATCAGGGATTTATCCACCTGTTGCCTGCCTTACCTTCTGTTTGGGCAAATGGCAGTGTGACGGGATTACGTGCGGAAGGAGACTTTACCTTTACAATGGAATGGAATGCCGGACGGCTAACACAATGTGCCGTTACTTCCGGTCATGGTGGAGAATGTCGGATATATTGCCCTGCTGCCCGTTGGTTGAAAGTCAAAAATAGCAAGGGAGAAAAAATTACGGTTTCTTCTATTGATAAAGATGTAATCTCCTTTTCTACTGTAAAAGGGGAGACTTATAACTTTTCCATATTGAAATAATAGTCTCTGCTACCCTCTTTGTTTCACCAGGCTTTGGAACAAAGAGGGTAGCAGAGACTATTTTCGTTTGTAGTAAACTACAACATAGGTTGTAATTGCTTTCTTTGTATCCAAATTGGGCAAGTTAAAATTCAACTCAAATTTAAAAAAATTTGCTCTTGATTCACCTCCATGATTAGTTTTTATGATTAATTATCATGGTTGTTTTTTAGGGTTAAAATTACTCTTTTCTCAAATAGAATACTGATATCCAGTGTCCTTCATAAAACTTCTGACTAATTTTGCCTCTTTCGAATAAAAACAATATATTTGCCAGTAGTAATACCTTAAAAAACGAATTAGTGAGAAAAGTAATCCTTTTATTTCTGCTTTTTTTAAGCGTAGACACCGTCCGTACACAAGGACAGAACATCACTTTCAGCCATTTGACCACTGATGATGGACTTTCTCAGTTTTCTGTCAACAGCATGTATATTGATGAACAGGGAATTATATGGATCGGTACGCGCGAGGGACTAAACCGGTATAACGGTAATGATATCAAGAGTTTCAAACTTAAAAAGAACGACCCGAACAGTCTGTTCAGTAATACCGTACTACGCATCACCGGAAATAGAAATGGTAAAGTGTACCTGCTCTGTACCGATGGTGTGGCGGAATTCGATCTGGCGACTCAAAGGTTTAAAACATTGTTGCAGGGGAATGTAGACGCTATTTATTTTAATGAGAAGTTATATATCGGAAAGAGGGAGGAAGTCTTTGTATACAATGAAAGTACGGGCAACTTCGACCTTTTCTATCATCTCGCAGGCAAAAACATCACTCTATCCTGCCTGCACCTGGATAAAAACAAAAATCTGTGGATGGGGACTACCAGCAATGGTATATACTGCCTGTCGGAAGATAAAAGCCTTTCCCGGCCTGTCACAAAAGGCAATATAACCAGTATTTATGAGGATTCTTCCAACGAACTGTGGATAGGGAGTTGGGAAGAAGGACTTTACCGTGTAAAAACAGACGGCAACATTGAAAATCTTCGCCATAATCCGATGAATACGAACAGTCTATGCTCCAATTTTGTCAGAAGTTGCTGCGAAGATAACTCCGGGGATTTATGGATAGGAACATTCAACGGACTGAACCGATATGACAGAGAAACAGGTAAGTTTCACCTTTACACCGCCAATGGAAACAGTCCCGACGGGCTTACCCATTCTTCTATCTGGTGCATCGTAAAAGACGGGCAGGGAACAATCTGGCTGGGAACTTACTTCGGCGGAGTGAATTACTTCAATCCTGAATATGAAATCTATACCCGCTATAAAGTGGGAGACACGGAGAAAGCAGGTTTGAGCAGCCCGATTGTAGGCAGAATGACGGAGGACAAGGACGGTAATTTATGGATTTGTACCGAAGGCGGTGGTGTAAACGTATACGACCGGATCAATAATACATACCGTTGGTATCGCCATGAGGAAGGGAGAAACAGTATTTCGCACAATAATGTAAAAGCCATCTATTACGACCGTGCTAACGAGATCATGTGGATAGGTACCCATTTGGGAGGATTAAACAAGCTCGACCTGCGTACCAACCGTTTTACAGTCTACCGGATGAAGGCGGGAGATCCGACCTCGTTACCCTCGGATATTGTTCGCGACATTATACCGTATAAGGATAAGCTGGTAGTTGCCACACAGAAAGGTGTCTGCCTGTTCAGTCCGGCAACAGGTAGTTGTGAGCAGCTTTTTCAAGAAACAAAAGAAGGAAGAGGAATTGGCATGGTGGCCAGCCTTTGTATAGACAATGACGGTACCCTATGGGTTGCCGCCACCGGAGAGGGTGTTTACTCTTATCGGTTCGACACTGGCAAGCTGACCAA
This sequence comes from Bacteroides sp. 43_46, assembly GCF_001915455.1. NCBI lineage: Bacteria > Pseudomonadati > Bacteroidota > Bacteroidia > Bacteroidales > Bacteroidaceae > Bacteroides > Bacteroides sp. 43_46. Next base: position 115,932 of record NZ_MNQN01000141.1, read on the forward strand.
TTATCCGCATAACCCTGCCAATCCGAACAGTCTCAGCAACAACAACATTAACAACATCATGCAGGATAGTAACGGCAACCTGTGGTTCTCCACTTCCGGCAGCGGGCTTGACCGTTACCGCAAGGAAAGCGATGATTTCGAGAACTTTGATATGCAGAAAGACGGTTTATCCAGTGACTGCATTTACGAGGTATTCGAATCATCGATACAAAAAGGACATCTGTTGTTGATTACTAACCAGGGATTTTCAGAATTTGACTATCCGAACCAGAAGTTCTATAATTATGGCACGGAAAACGGATTCCCGTTGACCGCCGTCAATGAGAATGCGCTGTTTGTGACACACGACGGAGAAGTGTTTTTGGGTGGTATCCAGGGAATGATTTCTTTCTGGGAGAAGAAACTGCATTTTTCTCCCAAATCTTACAACATACTTCTTTCCCGTTTGCTGGTCAACGGTAAGGAAGTAACCCCTGGAGATGAAACTGGGATTCTGGAACAGTCAATCTGCCATACACCGGAGATTAAATTGAGGGCGAACCAATCAATGTTCAGCATTGAGTACGCCACTTCCAACTTCATCCCCGCCAACAGGGACGAAATTCTTTATCGTCTGGAAGGCTTCTCCGACGAATGGAATCATACGTATCGCAAACAGACGCTTATCACTTATACGAATCTGAATCCGGGCAAGTACACACTTGTCATCAAATCACAGCGGGACGGGATCAAAGAAGCCAAACTGCTGATTATCGTCCTTCCGTCCTGGTATGAGACATGGTGGGCTTATCTGATTTATACCATCGTCACTATCAGCTTGTTGTGGTATCTTATCCAGAACTATAATTCAAGAATCAAACTCCGCGAGTCATTGAAGTACGAAAAGAAGCATATCGAAGACCTGGAAGCACTGAACCAGTCGAAACTCCGCTTTTTTACGAATATTTCGCACGAGTTCCGTACTCCGTTGACACTAATCGTCGGACAGGTGGAGACGTTGTTGCAGGTACAGACGTTCACACCCAATATATATAATAAGGTATTGGGAATCTACAAGAACAGTCTCCAGTTGCGGGAACTGATTACCGAGTTACTCGATTTCCGGAAGCAGGAACAGGGACACATGAAAATCAAAGTGAGCCGGCACAACTTGGTGAATTTCCTGTATGAGAATTATCTGCTCTTTCTCGAATACGCCAGCAGCAAGCAAATCAACTTCAAGTTCAATAAACAAAAAGACGATATTGAAGTGTGGTATGACCAAAAGCAGATGCAGAAAGTAATCAATAACCTGTTATCGAATGCATTAAAGCATACTAAAGCTGAGGATACTATCTCTATCAATGTATCGCAGGAGGAAGACTATGCCATAATCGAAATAAAAGACACCGGCTCGGGCATTGCCGCCGCGGAGATTGATAAGATATTCGACCGCTTCTACCAGACCGAACACCTCAACTCGTTGAATACCGGAGCCGGTACAGGCATCGGGCTGGCACTGACGAAAGGTATCATTGAGCTTCACCAAGGCACCATCCGCGTAGAAAGTGAACCGGGCAAAGGAAGCAGCTTCATTATCACCCTCAAACTGGACAAAAAGCACTTCACGGAGGAACAGATAGCACAAGAAAGCACAGAATCAACGATCCGGCAAACGGAAACGATTGTTCCTTCAGTGGAGATAATACCTGATTCGGAATGGAAAGAGGAAGAAAATAAACGGATTGAAGGCGCCAAGATGCTGATAGTGGAAGATAATGAATCTATCAAGCAGATGTTGGCAGGTATCTTCGAAACGTTCTATCAAGTCAGTACCGCTTCGGACGGAGAAGAAGCTTTGGAAATGATACAAAAAGAGATGCCGAGCATTATACTGAGCGATGTCGTCATGCCTCGTATGTCCGGTACGGAACTTTGTAAACGGATCAAGACGGATTTCAACACTTGCCATATCCCGGTTGTGCTGTTGACTGCACGCACGGCCATAGAGCACAATATCGAAGGACTGAAGATCGGTGCGGACGATTATATCACCAAACCATTTAATACAAACCTGCTGATTTCGCGTTGTAATAACCTCGTGAACTCCCGCAGACTGCTGCAAGAGAAATTCAGTAAGCAGCCGCAGACTTTTGCACAAATGCTGGCTACCAATCCAATGGATAAAGAGATGCTCGACCGAGCAATGGATATTATCGAACGCCACTTGGATGATACAGATTTCAATGTCAACATCTTTGCCCGTGAAATGGGTATGGCCCGCACCAATCTGTTCACCAAACTGAAAGCGGTGACGGGACAAACGCCGAATGACTTTATTCTGAACATTCGCCTGAAGAAAGGGGCTGTCATGCTACGGAATAACCCCGAACTGAATATTACGGAGATTTCCGACCGGATTGGCTTCTCTTCTTCACGCTACTTTAGTAAGTGTTTCAAGGAGATTTATCATGTCAGCCCGTTGGCTTACCGCAAGGGAGAAGAGAAAGAAGAAGGAGACGGGGAAGAAACGGACAATTTGTATAATGGTGATAATAATTAATTTATGTATTCACCTACCACCTCCCCCTACGGGTACTCCTCCTTCCCGAAGGAGGAGAATTAAAGATACTGCCGATTCGCTCTTGCAGCCATAAAACAGGGCCTTTTGTGCCACAAGTGTGCCACCCTATTGGCACGCTTGTGCCAACGCACTGGCACAGTTGTGCCAAAGGCTTGGCAGGGTCGTGCCAATACGTTGGCACAAGGTCAGCAAGATAACTTCGAAAAACAAGCAAGGTTATTAAGGAGAACAAGCGTAGAATCTTCACACTTCACATCACAGAGTAAAGCCTTTCGTGTACTATTTTGTACTTCACTTGTACATTCCTGCTCCTTCTTTTCCTTTCAATCATTTACCTTTGCTTCCAATAATTCATCCCTTAAAAATCAACTTCATGAGAAACGTATCACGTATACTTCCGCTATTGCCCGGCATCGCAATGTTGTCAGGATGTAATAATGCCGCTCAAAAGAATAACGGGCAAAACGACCAGAAGCCTAACATTATTTACATATTCGCCGACGATCTTGGTATCGGTGATTTAAGCTGCTACGGAGCAACCAAAGTGAGCACACCCAATATCGACCGTCTGGCCGGACAAGGCGTGCAATTCACGAATGCTTACGCAACTTCCGCCACCAGCACTCCTTCCCGTTTCGGGCTCCTCACGGGTATGTATCCCTGGCGTCAAAAGAACACAGGTATCGCTCCCGGCAACTCGGAACTTATCATTGATACTGCCTGTGTCACTATGGCGGATATGCTGAAAGATGCAGGATACGCCACCGGTGCCGTTGGCAAGTGGCATTTGGGACTGGGACCGAAAGGAGGGACAGATTTCAACAAACAGATCACTCCGAATGCACAAAGTATCGGCTTCGATTATGAATTTATCATTCCGGCAACCGTAGACCGTGTGCCATGCGTGTTTGTGGAGAACGGCCGCGTAGTGGGTCTCGATCCTAATGACCCAATCACCGTCAACTATGAGCATAAAGTAGGCGACTGGCCCACCGGAGAAGAAAACCCGGAACTCGTAACGTTAAAACCCAGCCAAGGGCATAACAATACCATTATCAACGGTATCCCCCGCATCGGTTGGATGACAGGCGGCAAGTCCGCTCTCTGGAAAGACGAGGATATAGCCGACATCATCACCCATAAAGCGAAGAAGTTCATCACTTCCCATAAAGAAGAACCTTTCTTCTTGTATATGGGTACGCAGGATGTACACGTGCCACGTATCCCCCACCCGCGTTTTGCAGGAAAAAGCGGACTCGGCACCCGTGGTGACGTTATCCTCCAACTGGACTGGACCATCGGTGAAATTATGAACACGTTGGATAGCCTCAACATCGCCGACAATACCATTCTGGTCTTTACCAGCGACAACGGTCCCGTCATCGACGACGGCTATCAGGACCATGCCTACGAGCTTCTCAACGGCCATACCCCAATGGGAATCTACCGGGGAGGGAAATACAGCGCTTATGAAGCGGGCACACGTATCCCGTTCATTGTCCGCTGGCCTGCCAAAGTAAAACCGAGCAAGCAACAGTCTCTTTTCTCACAGATTGATGTATACGCCTCACTCGCCTCACTGCTGAATCAGCCTTTGCGCAAAGGTGCAGCCCCCGACAGCCAGGAACACCTGAACACGTTCTTAGGCAGGAACAATACCGGTCGCGAATACATCGTCCAACAGAATCTTAATAATACGCTTGCCATTGTAAAAGGGCAGTGGAAATATATCGAGCCCAGCGATGCTCCCGCCATTGAGTTCTGGACGAAAATGGAACTTGGCAACGACCAACAGCCTCAGCTCTACGATTTATCGTCCGATCCTTCGGAGAAAACGAATGTGGCGAAACAGCATCCTGACATCGTAAAAGAATTAGCTGAATTATTGGAATCTGTAAAAGAGAAATAAATATACCGGAATAACAGAATTGTATGATTTTATACCAATCCTGAATCATTCTATCCACAGGAGAGAGCGTAAATTGCATACATTTGTAACAGAGAAACGATAAAGTCACATTACAACCAAAGTAATATACTGCACAATTCTTCTAACCTTTATCAACAGATTTATATAAAAATCAGACTTTGATCAATTTACCCCCAAAAGAGAGAGGCCCTTCGAGCCCCTCTCTTTCTTTAGTTGATATTTCTCGTATCCTCTTATTTCAATGCCTTCAACCAGGCAGGCACAAAGCCCAGGCGTTTCTCCAGCTGTGCTTCGTAAAGAGACTGCGGCTCTACCGGAGTTCCATTACTTTCGTCCAGTTTTACTTGCTCCTGCACAAAATTCAACGGTTCGCCATGAAAACCGACAATAACGGGCGGAAGGAACTTCCAACCTTTAAAGCCGATACGCCACCAGTCGAATACACCGGCAGGAGCCGAATTACCGCTTGCCGTGCGCGATCTTTCCGAATACATATTCCAAATAGTGAGGTCATCGAGGTGATTGGGAAGTTGGTTGTAATCACCTCCCTGACGATACTGCATGAATCCACCCGTACAATTATCAATCAGCGTAGCACGCGGCTGCGTGGCATGAGACTCAAAGCAGGCATCCAATCCCCAATGTACCCGCCAAATGACAGCACCCATACTCGGTTTTGAGACTCCGCAAGCATGATATTGTCCTGCCCCCTGCTGTATGACGCCTCTATTATCTATTAGAGGTCCGTTGGTACGATCGGTCACTTTGCCGATAAACACCCGCGACGACCCTTGCGACCGAATGGCGGCATGGCCACGATTACCGTCTATCTTAATATCGTAGGCGGACACGTTAGCGGAAGACGTAATCGAGTTGGCCTCACTAACACTTATAAAGTTCACCCGGCGCATCCACGAGTTTGTCAGGCGTGTCATCTTTATCGGTTTATAAGCACCGTCATGCGCCCAGTTTCTGTGATGCTGAAAATCATCGGTGGCATGTCCTACGAAAGTCACGTCTTCTATACCGACTTCCTCATAATGCGGATATTTGTGGATCGCCCAACCCCAACGAGAATCAACTTCGTGCATTATAGGTTCTTTAAAAGTGATTACATTCCCGCTTTTTGCCACAATTTGGTGGAAGTCCTGCACCTGCACACCTACATTTATAATATTCTCCATTGTCGGCTCGGGTGCATAGGGAGACAACTCGTTGCGTACCAGTTCCGGGTCATTGTTCTGTAAATACAGGCATACCCAGTCACCTTTACTCAGCGAGGCCGCATCAGATACTTCCACGCTAAAAGTACCTTTAGCTGCGTTACCCGTAACATCACAGAGTTTCGACAACCCGGAGTTATGTTTAATATCAATCATTACCGGCGACGAATACATGGTAGTAATATCATCCGGCAAGTTCGGAGTATCCATTATCAGCTTTGTTCTTCCTGCGCCATCTCCCTTAATTACAAAATGGCCTGCGAATATATAGATACTGGAACTTTTATTATTTCCTTTACTATCCAAAGAATATGCTTCATCACCTTCCTTTCCCAATACCGGCTTGCCCGGCTCTATTGTATTGTCATCGTCATTATGCAATACGTATTCTCCTTCCGGGAAATAAATGACAATCCGGGCATTTGCATTGTTGTAATTCTTACCGTCCTTACGGGTCATGTTATTCTCCTGCAATATGCTTATCAAGGCTTCACGGGCAGTCATACCACGGGTTTCCATACGTTCTTTCACATTGAAAACTTTATATCCTAATGAGAAAGCCTCCGGAGGTGTCACTTCTCCATGTTTATATCCGGCATACGAATAATCCAACAATACATTGTCATCACTATTCATCAGGAACTTTTTCCACGCTTGTGCTGTGCCGTTATTGCGGGTATCCAGTTTAAGCACACTCCCGCTTGTACGGGATTCCAAAGTGATTGTATTCGTCTGTTCATCTAAAACAGCCGAACGGTAAAGAGAGAAATCAACAGCCGTTTTTCCTTCCAATGACGGAGCCGGAGTGTCACTCAAACGTTGCCACTGATAGCCATTGTAAGAAACTTGCCAACAGCCGTCCTCCCCCAATGCAATTTGAGGAGTAAGAATGCCTTTTCCTGTCTTGTTTAAAGCAGGAGCCGGATTGCCATGCGTATCTGTCAGAATGCGTGAAGTACCTTCCAATTGATAATTCCAGTAACCTTCTTTATCAATTCCAAGAAGGGGAATATCTTTATCGTCGGCAGTTTGAATATAAACATCCGCTATCTGTCGGTTACTCAATTGAAGTTTGTAATTACCCTTCTCGTCAGAGGTGTAGTCTACAATCTCGGCTTTGCCATTCATCATGGCCTGATAAGCCGCGATATTAGTATTGTATTGCGCAGTGAGTTCTGTTAATTGTTCCGGTTGCTCGGGAATAGTTGGGTTATTTATTACTTCATCGTCCGAACAGGAAGTGAAAACTATAACAGCAACCAACATACAAGTTGTCGCTATACTATGTAAATCAAGTTTCATGTTTTTCATATTTCTAAAGTCTAATAATGTTATAAAGGCGAAGAATCCGTTAAACCCAATATTAGCATTAATAGATTCTTCGCCTTTATCAAATTTAATTGCAGCAACTATTCGATAACTGCACCTATACCTTGATATTCCGGTTTAAGAGTATATTTTCCTTCAATGTCAACCAACGTTTCAAAAGGAGTCTCTTTTTCTATGGTTATTACATTATCCTTAAAACCTACCGGCGCGGTTCTAAAATACTGCCAAGTCATCTGAGTATTTTCAAGAGAGGTAAATATTCTATTATTAGAAAAGTCTGTTTCATTGAAAGTAGCTGCACCAATCATTAAAGTAGATAACATTGGGAAAGTCCCACTAGCTGCACAATCCGTATCATACCAGAATAGATTATTTTTCATCGTCCATCCTTCTTCAGCGGTTACTTTAAAAAAGCCGGAGCTATTTCCATGATTACTTAGAATATTAATAACCGTGTTATTTTCAATACTCACATTATCAGAGAACTTTGCATTCGTTCCTTTCAGTAATGCCACAAATAGAACAGAGCGATCCTGTGTAGAGCAATAGAAAACATTATTATGAATCATTATATCTCCATAATTCCCATTATTAAAATTCAAGAAATTAATAACTTTAGTAGTTGCCGATGGAGCCGGCACTGCAATATAACAAGACTCAACCAACAATTTTGATATACCTGACGATGCATTATTAAAATAAGAGAACATCTTGTCCGCCATCATCTCAATCTTACAATGATCTAAATACAGTCTTTCTATTACATCTTTACTTGAACTAGGAAAGTTAAACCAATAATTTGCGGTTAACTCATCAGGAGATAAAGTAATCTCCTTACATAACATTCCAATTTTCGACTCCACATTTTCCAAAGAGACAATCCCTTTGGTCATTACTTTTGAAGAATAATTACTATTCTTTTTCTCTCCTATCAGAATCAGGTCACTCACTGCACCAGTCCAATAAGCCGTAGCACCTTCGGCAATAAAGTAAATACCGCTTTCGGAGATTGATTCACCTTCTTTTACCAATACTCCATTCGGGTTATCATATTTATTAAGTACTACATCACCGATCCTGATATCAAATCCAGCCTGATATTCAGCCCAGTAACTATCACTGGAAGTTTTTGCCTTTATCTGATCTGTTGCTGAATTTACTCCATGAGTCACTTCTACAATAATCGTACACTCGCTCGGAGTTGCAGGAGGTGTCACAGTCACTGTTACTTCCGTTGTTCCAGCCACATATTCCGACAGTTTTGCATTCCAATCAGCAGGTGCTTTTACTCTTACTAAATCACCTTCAGCCAAATTTACTTTCACAGTAAAGGAAGACGCACCTCCTCCGGCTACCAACCAAAGATCATCTGTTACACCTTCGGGAACATTAATTGCACATTCCAATCCTTTCACAATAGGAATCAGATACTCCTTTCCGCCAAAAGTAACTTTAAAATTATCTCCGTCAACAGTTGCGTTGCTGATAGGATTCGAACCTGTATTTATACCTTCAGCCAGACCGTTTTCCAATACTTTCCAGGTTGAACCGTTGTCATAACTCACATACCAATACTTTTTATCTCCATCGGCCGGATTGGGTGCAATCTTAAATTCGGGAGTAATGGTAGCATCTTCCCCATTCTCCGCTTGAGCACGCCAGCCTGTATCTGTACCGCCAATAAACCAATTACCATTTGCACCGATCTCAATAGAAGGATAGTTGCCTCCGGTCACTCCCGGAGTCAAAGTCAATGTTTCGCCATTGCTTAAGGTCAAGGTATAAGTATCACCATTGATAGAGTAATCGGTAATAGTCTTGTTGCCGTCCAACAGCACACGGATAATGTTCATCTCATCGTTCAACTGCTGTACCTGTGCCTCAACATTCGTCACACGATCTTTCAAGGCATCAATGTCTCTTTCCAAATCGTCTGTATTACATGACACAAAAGCCAATGCAAACAAACTGAATAATATGAATGATTTATAGTATTTCATAATGATTTCTTCGCTTAATTATTAATTCAACTTATTCAGCAACCGTCACCTCTAATGATTTAATCAGACGATATCCTTCCTTAGAGAATATCTGGAAATAAACAGTATATTTGCCGGAAGCTAGTCCTTTTGTTTTAATCGTCAGATTATCGGAAGCGTCATCAGTCAAGACTACCTGTACAGGTGTGGGATCTATAATCACTCTGGCTACATTCGTCTGTTTTGCCGTCAATACCGCTGAACCTCCCTTCGCTACATTTACAGAAGTAATATTCGATGAACCACCTTGAGAAAAAGTCATATCCAATCCTCCCAATAAAGGGATCTCGGTTTTCGAGCCGTCTGTAAATTCAAAGGTCACGATATTACCGTTCACCGTTACATCGGCAAATATACCTCCCGGAATCTCTCCAATATTGGCAATGTTGTAACGCCCGTCTATACGTTGAGGTTCTCCACCGCCAACGGCATAACACCAGTAACCGTCCGCATCAATCGAGATGGTTGGAGTTTGTCCGTCGGAACCGTCTACGGGAACAGCAGGACAAGGATTGCCTTCTTTATCTTTCAATTCAACGGTTCTACCGTCAAGGGTATATGTCCAATTTCCGGCTTCATTAATGCCAAGTGTAGGAATATCTCCCGCAGGCTGTCCGCCATAAACAACCAATTCCGTACCGTCACTCAGTGAAAGTGTATAGTTACCCTTTTCATCCATTGTATATCCGGTTACAAGAACAAGTCCTTTCACTGCATCTTGGAAAGATTTGATGCTCGTATTCAAATTTTCGAGATCATCTGTCAAAGCATCCAAACGAGCATTCAGATCGTCGATGTCTTTACGTATATCATCCTTATCATCACAGGAGGTAAAGGTGATGACAGGCAATAAGCAAACTAATAGTATCAATATCTTTTTCATAATTCTTAGTTTTAGCGTTGTGCACCATATTGAGTGTAACCTTCTTTGGGAATGAATGTCCCTGTAGATTTGTTAAAAGTAGCCGGATCAGTGGTATCATAAAGATCAACATCATTACTTGTAAAACCAACTGAAGTATCACCTATCTTATTTTGGAAAACATTCAGATTCAATCCGGTTTCAAAAAGATAAGCATAATTGTTCTCGGCTATTGTTACCTTAGATTCTGCCGCAGATGCCACTCTTATAAGGAATGCCGGATATTCACGATAAGTAAAATAATAAATGTTCTTATTGACTGTGATATCACCAATTTTCGAAGGATAAACAATAGCGGAAGTTTTCCCATTTGAATACCCTGATTCAATATCAATAAAGGTATTGGAAGTTAATGTTAGTTTATTCACACTATAACTTGGCCCTTGGAACACCTTAAAATTCTCCACGTTAGAAGTGGCTTCCGGAACTCCTGAATAATATACAATATTATTTTCAAATCGAAGTTCATTACAGTTCATATTAGTAACCAAGTACAAATTAGTTCCAGTATTTTCAACCTTTATATTAGTATCAGTCATTCCAAAATAGCCAATACTAGCCTTATCTTTCACCTCCGGCATAGCAAAACCCGATCCAAATAATAAGCCGCTTATTGTACACCGGTCGATTATAATACTAGCTTCCTTAGATTGAACACGTACAGGATAAGTTGCTGTTGCTGTATACTTTATATTTGTATTTTTACAAATCAAGGCATTACCAAGATAAATAGACTTATCTATGTTCAGGTTTATTGAAGTAACCTCATCTGAATTAGGAATAATAATTAGATTTTCCACAACTGAGGTTCCTTGGTTATATGTCAATGTCAAATCGTTTGCAGACACGAAATAAACACCACCGGCTATCGCCCCATTAGTAGTAATCTCTTGTGCTTCACCATACTTTTCTTTTGTAATCTCCAGCCCGCCTACAATAACAGCCTGTCCTTCATTATACATATCCAGATTAGAAGCAAGTCCTTTCGGATTCTTCACTTTTATCTTGTCAACTGCCCAGAACAAGCCTTCCTGTACCTGAACAGTTACATCGGCAGTATTATCCGCCGCGGCTCTCGTTAACGTTTTATTCTCAGCAGCCGGAGCAAAGATCAACAACTGATAATTATTTCCTTTTTCATCGGCAACATCCAGTTTGTTCAAAGTAGCTCTCCAACCTTGCGGATAAGTAACCTGCGGATTCTCACCTTCAATCTTAGCAGGAATCACCACTCTTTCTCCTTTATTGATAATCAGGAAGTCCTCATCATCAAATGCAAGACCTGTTCTATCAATAGCACAAACCAAAGTTGCCACGATAGGAAGTGTATGCACAGTCCCATCTTTAAGAGTCACAACAAAGTTGCTACCGTCTACTTTGGCAGATTCAAAGATCTGGTCGCCTAAAGAACTGCCACCGGCAATCCCCTCTCCACCGGGAACATTCGCCCACTCACCGTCACCGAAACGTATCTGCCAATTTCCATTCTGTACACGAAATTCGGGATAGCCCTCCCCATTCTTACCGTTCTCTCCTACGGCTACTACGCCGGTAGAAATACCGTTGATATACCATTTCCCATCATCTCCTATCGTAATCTCCGGTTCGTTGACTGTTCCTTCCTTACCGATAGTCAATGTCAGCTGGGTATTATCACTTAAAGTTATGACATATTTCGCAGCAACCCCATTCTCTTTAACAGTCTCCACTTTACTGACTGTCTTATTCTGAGGATCAAGGATGTAGCCGATCACAGCCAGATTATCATTCAACAGTTTCACCTGCTGCTCGATAAGCGTCACCCTATCTTTCAGGTCGTTTACATCGTCTTTCAGGTCGTCTATAGTACACCCCGCAACCGCAAAGCCCATGATAACGAAAAGTATATACGATTTTATGTACTTCATAATCTATTAGTATTTAAAGTTATTCTGTTACATTGATTATCAATTCACAAGTCTTGGACGCCACATGTGAATAATTTGCGTTATTTATCAGAAACGTAGCAGTATATGTACCCACCTGATTATAAGTATAAGAGTAAGACTCCAGATCCAGAGAAATGTCTTTTACCTTCACTCCCGAATCCGGTTCGGGACATTCCGCCAGATTCAGATAATCGGAAACAAGCCAATTATACTTCCAAGGATTATTGGCAGCCGTACCGTTAATAGTAAATCCGCCGCTTTTTATACTACTCAAGTTCCACATGCCAGTCACTCCCGTTGAAACAGAACCATATTCAAGATCTTTAGGCATATTTTCCGGAGCCTGTTCTTCATACTTCGTCTTATTCTTCATGTTCAATGGAGTAAAGCCGAAAGAACTTGCATAAGCAGTAGTGACACGTCCGTTCTTCCATTTGGTTTCCACACACATATTCAGAATATTGAATGTAGACTGAACAATAGTAGCCTCCGGATCTTCCGGATTATTGGCACTTATTGCTTCTTTCTGATCTCTGTTCAGCACTAAAGCCAGCGTCAGTTTCTTTCCAATATATTCTTTGACCGATTTACTGAAACTCAAAGCTCCGGCTGCACTGGTCACAGGTGCTTGCGGCAGTTGCGCACGTGTGATAAGTTCCTTCCAGGGAGTATTCTTCTCCACAAGTACAGAATCAGCCTCGAAATTATTCTTGCTCATTCCCGGGAAAAAGATCGTATTTCCCGGATTATCAGGATCTTCTTCTTCCGCCAGATACAACACATCAAACTGGTCTTTGCATGAATTGGCTACCCCGTATTGAGCCCAAATCGAAAACTTAAAGTCGCATGACACAATATCTTCTACCGAAATCTCCTTCCGGTCACGATAAATATACTGATGACCGATTTCGCCACTGAAGAAAGAAATGTAATCAGGATCACCGTGAAAGAGAAACTCGACAGGAGTCCCCTTCTTTACAGTCAGGATATTGCCTTCGTACCGTACATTCTCATTGGTAGCCACAGTTACACTGACATCAGTCAGATCCCGGTCCAACTCTTTTTCGCATGAAGCAAACAAGAGAGTTCCCAGAGTTAGTATTAAGAATTTATATGTTTTCATCGTTGTATTCTCTTCAAAAATTATTAATTGGATTAAAGCGGATTACCAACCGGGGTTATTGCCCGTAATCAGTTTGTTGACAGCTTTCTCGGCATCCGGAATCGGGAAGTACTGATAAGCGGAAGATACCCGGAAGAAAGGTGCAGCCTGCCCTCCCTGAGTCCAGTTGTTTCCACTCTGTGCCAGCACTGCCTGCTCGTTCATCTTATCTACAAAGTCTCCCCAACGAATCAGGTCGAAACGACGGAGATATTCAAAACAAAGCTCCATTGCACGCTCATCCTTTATAATAGTAAGAAAGTCCTCACCTGAAGTAATCTGACCTGTAAGATCTGAGATTCCGGCACGGTCACGTACCTCTTTCAGGCATTCTTCGGCCAAGGGCGTCGGGGCACCGTTATATTCATTCTCCGCTTCCGCAATCATCAGCAACACATCCGAGTAACGAAGTATAGGGAAATTGATAGAAGTACGGTTCTTGTCCTTCTTTGCAGCAGGCTCATATTCCCGGCGGAACTTGGCACAACACAAATCTTTCCTTTCCTTACCGGCAGCAACCGCTTTTTTGTAAACATCTCCAATCTGCTCCACCTTACTGTTATATTCTTCACCCTCATTGGCTCCCTCATAATTATACGATCTGTCTCCGTACCAACCGGCACCTTTCACCAGATCATACAACGCCTTGTTTTCAAAAGTTCTTCCTACAATTCCCAAGTCAGTACGGTCCGCAATTCTACGATATGTAAAAGGGGCAATGTTCCAGGTGAAACGTTCATTATCACCATTCGCCACATACAAATCATAAAGTTTCGGAGTTGCCCAAATAAAGCCATAAGAATATCCCGGGTCAGCCTTGCCTACAACATTAGATAAAGAAGAAAAGTCCGAACACTGAAGCCCGATCGTATTTCCGATACGGCCTTCCGAACGCACGTCTCCCGTTCCGTCTCCGGCAAACTCAACTTCCCAGATACTTTCATTGGCAGTCGTATTGTATTTGTCGGAACACATATCAATAAACGGGTCCCAGTAATTAGCGGCAAGCGTATGCCCCTGTGTCCGCACTTTCTGGCCGAAATAGCTGGCACGCTCGAAATACGACTTGTTTTCCGCATCGGCCGGTTTACCGTCGCGCTTATGTTCACCGGCCCAGAATAAATAGACACGTGCCAACATACCCCATGCCGTCGACTTGGAGATACGTCCCGGCTTATAGCTTAACTCTCTGGCAGAGAGCAGCCCTCCGGTTTCTTCATCGGCAGCCTCTTCCATTTCTTTCACGATAAACTTATAAATCACGTTCTTATCCGTACGTGCTATATCCTTATTAGTCACCGTTCCGGACGAATAGGTAGACTCCGTCTTGAACGGCACATCTCCCCAGCACTGCACCAACGTAAAGTAATAAAACGCACGTAAGAAACGAGCTTCCGATTTGTATTGCAAACGGCTCTTATCACTCATTCCGGGGACATTGTCTATCTGTTCCAGAAACATATTGGCACGCTCGATGCCGTTATACAAATTGAGCCAGAGGTTGGTAACCGCCGCATCACTGGTGGTAGTGTTATTACAAATCAATCCTGTATTGGAAATACGTCCGGTAGACCCTCCATAAAACTCCAAGTCGTCACCGCCTGCAAGAACCATGTAATCACCTCCGTAGAAAGTTGACTGTCCTAAGTTCGAATAGATACCGGTCAGGAATGATTGTGCTTCCGCCTCATTCTGGAAATAGTTTTCCGGTACTATTTTATATGGTTCCTTCTCCAAAAAGTCACATGACGCTATCGTACATGTAGCCAACAAAGAAAGGAATGCTATTTTTATCTTTTTCATATCTTCTCTATTTTTATATGATTTCAACTAAATACTAAAACCCAAGATTAATTCCGAAGTTGACAGCATAAGCCCTCGGATAAGCGGAATAGTCAAGTCCCGGTGTCAGGGCACTGTTACGGATAGACACTTCAGGATCATAGCCGGAATAGCCGGATATTGTCCAGAGATTCTGTCCTGCTACGTAAACACGGGCAGTAGAGATTCCCCATTTCCTAAGCGCTTTCTTCGGCAAAGTATAACCCAGCGTCAATGTCTTCAGACGCAGGAAAGAACCATCTTCGATCACACGTGAAGATACAACCTTGTTGGAACTTGAGTTCTTGGCTACCGGTATATTGCTTGTCGGGTTTTCCGGTGTCCAACGGTCGGCATAAGTCGCATACTGGTTCAGGTTACGTGAATTGTTGACGTTTTCAAAGAACAAGCGGTTCGCATTCAACACATCATTTCCGTAAGACCATTGGAAGAAGATACTCAAATCAAATCCTTTATATTCAAAATCATTCGTGAAACCACCTGTATGGATAGGCAAGCCACGTCCGATCATCGTGCGGTCGTTCGTGTCGATTATACCGTCGCCATTCAGGTCTTTATATTTAGGCATACCCGGCTGAGTGTTGTTCTCGCTGGAGAAGTAAGGAACTCCCGGACGCAACACATACGTATCACCGGACTTATAAAAATCTTCGTATTTGTAAGTACCTTCATACATATAGCCGTACATCATACCCATTGAATAGCCTTTCTTCGCAATGTAAGTAGGCTGTGAATTGTACGTCTGGTCGAAATAAGCGGAGGTCAACAAGGAAGTCTGATTCTCCGCCAACTCCAATACCTTATTCTTATTAAAGGCAATATTGAAATTTGTGCTCCAACGGAAACCGTTTCTATTTATATTTATTGTATTCAGGGTAAATTCCAAACCGGAGTTACGCACTTTACCTACATTCTTCATTGCGCTATAATAACCGGTAGAATAAGGCAAGCTTGCATCAAGAAGCAGATCGCGGGTCGTTTTCATGTACCAGTCTACATTAATGCCAATTCGTTCGTCAAAGAAGCCCAGGTCAAGACCGACGTTCCACTGTTCCGTCGTTTCCCACTTCAAATCTTTATTCGCTAGCGAGATAGGTACCATACCGATGCTGTTCTGATTGTTCTCGAACGGATAAACTCCCGAAGGAAGATTGTTCGATGCCGCTTTCGCCATTTTCAACAAAGCATAGGCTTCATATTCACCTACACGGTTGTTACCAGTCAACCCCCAACTGGCACGCAACTTACCATTGGAAAGAATGGACTTATATTCCTTCATGAAGTCTTCTTCGCTGAAGTTCCACGCCAGAGAAGCCGAAGGGAATAACCCATACCGATTCTTTTTGGCAAACTTGGAAGAACCGTCGACACGGAAAGAAGCCGTTGCATAGTACTTTGACATATAATTATAGTTCACACGTCCGAGATAAGACATCATAGACCATGAGGACTTTTCAGAGCTTGTCGTACTTGGGATACCTTCGCTCATGCCGGCCATGCCCAAAGATTCATTGGGGATATTGGTGGTCTTGAAAGAATAATATTCATAGTCGGAATTCTGCAAAGTAATACCAAGCAACGAATTAAAGAAATGCTTCTTGTTAATGTTAACCTGATAGGTCAATACATTTTCGTTCAACCAGGTCAGACGTTGCTGGCGGACTACCTGTGCATTCACCTTATCCGTTGAGATCGGGCTACCATAACGGGTCTTTGAGTTATTAAACGTATCATTGCTACGGGCATCGTACGTGTAACCGCCGGATACCTTCAGTTTCAATCCCTTGATAAATTCATATTCTACAAAACCGTTCAACTGAAGGTTATTCGTATAGTTCTTACGATATTCGTTCTTCAATGACATAATCGGGTTGAAACGATAGTCATTAGTCGGTTCTACTGATGAATCCAGCGCATTGTCCATTAAGGTGCTCAACGGAACATCCGGTTCGGTAACAGGGCGGTAACCCCATACACTATAAAATAAGTTATTCATACCGCTGGATGAATATAAAGAGGTAGAGCTACCGGTCTGAATGGCACGTGCATAGTTGGCAGTAACACTCATATTCAGTTTGCCACGGCGGACAACGGTATTCATACGAGTCTGGAAACGTTTGTAGTTGGAGTTGAGCACGATACCGTCCTGATCGAAATAAGAAGCCGACGCATTGTAACGTACCCCTTCCGTTCCGCCCATCAGGCTGACGTTATGGCTTTGCTGCCAAGCTGTGCGGAAAATCTCGTCCTGCCAGTCATACTGCGGAACACCCCGGTAATCTTCCACCGTCCACTGCTTGCCTTCATGCTCAATCAGGTAGTTCTTTTGGGTATCTGCCGGAAACAGTTCATTCTGCAACTTCACAAACTCATACGCATCCAGCATTGGAATTGTATTGGTGACCTGCTGAAATCCGAAACTTCCGTCATACTTGAGTTGAGGCTTTCCAACCTTTCCTTTCTTGGTCGTGATAATAACGACACCGTTAGCACCACGGGCACCATAAATGGCAGTGGCCGAAGCATCTTTCAACACTTCAACGGATTCAGCGTCGGAAGGGTTAATGGTAGCCGCAATAGCAGGATCTTCTACCGGAAACCCGTCAATAACATATAAAGGTGAATTATCCTGGGTCAGAGAGTTGTTACCACGGATAACGATATTCATCGTTCCGCCCGGCATACCCTCGCCCGAACTTACGTTTACTCCGGCAATACGTCCACCCAAAGTCTGGTCGAATGAAGAAGCAGGCGTTTTCAGCAAATCTTCCATATTTACTTTCGCCACTGCACCGGTCAGGTCTTTCTTCTTCACCTCCTGATAGCCTACGATAACGACTTCGTCCAATGTCTTCGTATCTTCCTTCAAGATGATAGACATGGGCTTGGCCGTCTCGACCGGCAATTCCTGGGTTACATAACCGATAAAAGAGACTATAAGAATAGACTTCTTATTAGGAGCATTCAACGAGAACTTACCATCAAGATCTGTTATCGTACCCTGAGTACCGCCCTTGATCTGAATACTGGCACCTGGGACCGACTCCCCGGTTTGATCAACGACTGTACCCCGTACAAGTACTTGGGCTACTGCCACAGAGAAAGAAAATAAGGTTAACAGCATCATACTGAAGCCTCTCTTCCATGAAAAATTTGTTCGGAATCCGGTTTGCATACTATTAGTTTTACATTTTTAATTAGATTTGTCAATGCGCAAAATTAAGTACTGATACCCTAATTTACAGGGCAAAATTATTCAATTATGATACAAAAACATACATATACCAAAGTATATTCGATGTATCTTTGCACAAAAATAACGTAATGCAAGACATTCTACCCATTCACTTCGCTCCATTGCAAGGCTATACGGAGGCTTTTTACCGTAATGCACACGCTGCCTGTTTCGGTGGCATAGACAGTTATTATACTCCGTTCGTACGACTGGAAAAAGACGGTTTCCGGAATAAAGATGTCCGTGAGATCGCTCCGGAAAGTAATCAGGTGCCTCATTTAGTTCCTCAACTCATAGCTCCGTCCATAGAAAAGGCGGAGACAATCTTATCCCTTTTTATAGAAAAAGGATATAAGGAGGCGGATATTAATCTGGGCTGCCCGTTTCCGCTTCTGGCTAAACGGCACAACGGTTCCGGCATTCTGCCTTATCCGGACGAAGTGAAAACATTATTGGGACTGACTCTGAAATATCCGCAAATCAGTTTTTCCGTAAAGATGAGACTGGGCTGGGAGAATCCCGACGAATGCCTGCAACTCGCTCCTATATTAAATGACCTGCCGCTACGCCACATCACGATGCATCCCCGTCTGGGAAAACAGCAATATAAAGGAAGTGTAGACCTCAATGGGTTCGACGCTTTCCTGAATGTCTGCCAACATCCGCTCATATATAATGGCGACATTAATTGCCCAGATGACGTTCACCGCATCCGGCAACAATTCCCCGCATTGGCAGGAGTGATGATCGGACGCGGACTGCTCGCAAACCCGGCATTAGCTTTGGAGTATAAGGAAAACCGTACGCTGACACCCGACGAGATGAAAGAGAAACTGCATATCATGCATACTTCCGTCTACAATCAGTACGCCGCACAACTGGAAGGAGGCGACGGGCAGCTTCTGAACAAGATGAAAACGTTTTGGGAATATCTCGCACCGAATGCGGACAGAAAACTAATGAAAGCAATCCATAAAAGCACAAGCCTCAGCAAATATAATCAGGCTATCCAAGCCTTTTTTAGTCAACGATAAACTGATTACCAGTTATTTTGTGTAATTTTGCGCCCGTTTATAAACAAGCACATTATGAAAAAATACATTTTAATCTCGCTTTGCCTGCTAACGGCCGCAGGCAGCTTCGCACAGAACAAGGATTTCAAGTTTAAATTCTATGGGCAGATCCGTACCGACTTCTATTATAATAGTCGTGCTAACGAAGAAACCGTAGACGGATTATTTTATATGTACCCCAAAGATAAGGTACGCGATGAGGACGGAAACGACTTGAACTCAACGCCGAACAGCAACTTTTATACCTTGTATTCACGCTTGGGCGTAGATGTGGCCGGTCCGAAACTGGGAACCGCCAAAACTTCCGCCAAAGTAGAATTTGATTTTCGCGGTACAGGTACCTCATACTCGGTAATCCGCCTCCGCCATGCTTATTTGAATCTGGATTGGGGCAAGTCCGCCTTATTGCTGGGACAGACATGGCATCCGCTGTTCGGAAATGTCTCCCCTCAGATTCTGAACCTTTCCGTGGGAGCGCCTTTCCAACCGTTCAGCCGTGCGCCGCAAATCCGCTATCGCTACACTGAAAAGAACTTCCAACTTACGGGAGCTGCCGTATGGCAGTCGCAATATCTGTCGCAAGGTCCTGCCGGAAAGAGCCAAGAATACATAAAGAAAGGCTGTATTCCCGAAATCTACATCGGTGCCGATTATAAGAACGGAGGTTTATTGGCTGGTGTAGGAATCGAAATGTTATCATTGAAGCCACGGACAGAAGCTACCGGAGAAAACAATAAGAAATTTCAAGTAGACGAGCGTATCACCACTCTTTCCTATGAAGCTCACGTTAAATATACCAATAAAGACTGGTTTGTTGGAGCAAAAAGTGTTCTGGGTTCCAATCTCACACAGGCTTCCGGTCTGGGCGGATTCGGAGTGAAGTCTGTCAACGAACGTACCGGAGAACAAAAGTATACCCCGATACGCTTTTCCAGTTCTTGGCTGAACGTTGTTTATGGACAGAAATGGAAACCGGGCGTTTTTGTCGGTTATGCTAAAAACTTGGGGACAAGTGACGAATTATATGCCCCTGACGGAAAAGCACAATTATATGGTACAGGTACAAATCTCGACCAACTTGTCACTGCCGGAGCAGAACTTACTTATAATGTCCCTCATTGGAAATTCGGTTTAGAATATACGCTAAGCTCTGCATGGTATGGTTCTCTTAATACATCCAGCGGTAAAATCAAAGATACTCATGCCGTATGCAACAACCGCATTGTTGCAGTTGCCATGTTTATGTTCTAATCTCTCCCACTAATTTATTTTAATCATATAGCTGCCACCTGTCACCGATTGCAGTTTAACGTTTTGGTTATAAACGGATAAGGCTGTGACGGCAACAGGTGACAGCATTGTGAAGGCAATTTTGCTGTCACCGGAGCTAAAAGACAACAGAAGTAATGAGATTAAAAGTTTCGCGCCTTGAAACTTTTGGTTTACCCATGCGAAACTATAGTTTCATCAGCTTGAAACTAAATTTTCAAAGGCTTGGAACCATTGGTTTCTTACCGATGAAACCAAAGTTTCTCTATGGGGAAACTGTAGTTTCAAGCAGGTGGAACCATCTAAAACCGTCAATACAAGAATAAAATATGCAGCGGCTTATTCGCTTCTTACCTCCTTAACTCCACTTCAAAACTAGCTCCGTCCTTACAAGTAAAGCAAAGTACAGTCTGCTTTTTATCTGCTGAAACCACTTTACAGAAAGGAGTCTCCTTAATCTTCCAATATCCTTTCACAGTTACCGTCACCGGAATCTCTTTACTTTCGTCATTAATCCACGGACGGGAATAAATGCTGCGTTCCACTCGTTTTCCGTCTTCATCAAAGGCTTCGTCACTCGGTCCGCGATATAGTGCCAAGTCCGGTTGAGCTACGGTAAGCAACAACTTGTCGGACGATTCTTTACGAATCATCACCAGACAGGAAGTATCCGCACGCTGCAACAAATCACCGGGAAGTAACGTTTGTGGGGTTTCAAAAAGTACATAAGAATATAAGTTGTCAGTTAACGACTGCACAATATGAGCATTACGGTCCTGCTTCAAAACCTTATATCCCGGTTTCTTGGCAAAGGCCTTCATGGCAGATTCAGTTGTCTGCGGCAACACAGCGTATTCATAGCTGCCGTTCTTGGGGGCTTTGCCATGATCGACTACCAATGAGACCCAGTCCCCTTTCGTTTCTTTGCCCGTATCCTGCAAACGGGAATACTGCGGGAAGTTCTTCTCAAATCTGGCGGAAACGGGTACATAATAACCGGTATTCAAATGATCGATCCATATCTTACCTTCGCCACGGTAGTCGTTCCAATAATCATGTCCCGCCTTATCCGTTACTGCCAACTGGAAAATCGTTGTTTCCGTCGGGTAAGCGGTATTGGTATTTTCAATATCGGAGCCCAGGCAAACAATCATTCCATCGATGAAATGGAAGGATTTTCGCGCCCGGTGAGAACCGTTATATTTATCATGCTCATGCAGTTTCATTCCAAAATTGCCGTTTTCTCTCTTTTGTGACAATCCGCCGGCAAATGCTTCATCGGAGTAAAGCATTTCTTCCATGCCGGAGAATGTATCTACATTCATGACTTTAGCTTTCAACTGTTCCAACGGAAGATGTATGGAAGTTACACCCGGGATACGGTTCCAATCGAAGCCTTCCTGTTGCCAGCCGCTTGTTGCGGGAGTCACCATTTGCCCCGGAGCAGCCGTCAGAATCTGTAAACTGCCATGCGCCAGATAACGGCCATAAAGGTTATGTCCCAAATAATGTTCCGCCGCCCAAAGATAGCGGGAGTGACCGCGGGCCACCGCCGACCAGTTGCCACGACGCTGAACGGATGCACAGCCATAGCCCAATGACAGATTTCCCTGTGGGTCAGGTTCGGCACGGAATCCTTTCTCCACAAGCCGTTTTGCCATCTTCCGCTCCTGTGCATTCGATACTTTCGGCATATATTCCGGTTCCTGCCCATCAGCGGAAGTGTCTGAAACAAGACGCAGGTAAGCGGACGCCATTTCCTTGTCAAACTCCGATTTTCCGTCCGGAGTTCCCGCCATAGCCATCACTGCATAATGCATCGGGACTAATTTCCCCTTTCCATCGGGATGACGGCCGGACATCGACAACGGGAAGTTCAACTTATTACAATAGAAACGCATGGCAAGTAATGCATTTTTCACTGTTTCGTGCGCCAACTCGGATACGGCAAACTCTGTATGATTAAAGAGGTAGATCATATTTGTTGCTCCGTCCAAACCGCCGACAGCATAAGCCGGGTAGTGATTGCGGTGATGAAAAACACCGCCATCGCTCTTGAACGACCCAAACAATCCGGGAGCCGGACGGCAACCGTAATCAATCCAACGGGAGAAGGATTTCAGATATTGCAGCTTCTCCGGGGTATCTTCCATCATCAGGATACTTGCAATGCGACCGGTAGTTTGCGTGTTAAAGGAATCCATATCAATTCCGTTGCCCTCAGGTTTGGGATACACCTCGTTGGTTATCGCATACCAACGCAATGTCTGTTCGGCTTCCGGCAACTTTCCGGCTTCCCGAAGTACGTCTTTCATCAGGAAATAAGCCAGGTATAACCCGCGAACACTATATCCGTAATGGTGAATATTCCCCCAACAGCTACCATAAGCCACTCCCTGATCGGTTATATGGTCATACATCGCCAGAAACTTCTGCTTCATTTCTTCCCGGATTTCCGACTTTGCAGCACTATTATTATAGGCTACGGCAATCCGCCGCATCAAATCAAAGTAAGCACGCATTTCTATGCCGAGTTTAGTCAGCATATCTTTATTCCAATTCGGAATAATCCGTTCATAGGCCTCGGCAGCACGTACCATATAAATAGGTACGCCCGATACTTGCCCGTTCTTGTAAGTAATCTGGTAGAAATCATATTTCTTGCGGATAGTCTCCACTTCCTTGCCCGAGAGCTTGCCTTTTGTATAATTCATGTCGCGGAAACGTTTCTCCAACAGTTGCATTTCTTCTTTTTGCTTGTCGCTGACAGGAGTCAATTCGATATCCGGCTTCAGAAGAGAGTGCTTATAAATAACCAGCCAGTGATTTTTTGTTTCGGGATTAACAAAAGGTACTTGCAAATCGGCTGTCTGCTGACGTGCATCAACCTTCGTTGCAGTAATCAAATGATCGATGAAAAGGCGTCCTTTTGCATTTGGGGCGACAATACGGAGTTCATTCATACCTTCTTCCGGTGTGCCTTGCATATCACGCTCATAACAAACCCATGCGGCACGCCAACCTTTAAAGTTGATTCCGAAAGGGAAGGAGGTGCATTTCTTTCCGTCTTTCAAAAATTCAAATTCAATGGTTGCCTTCTGCGGTTCTTCATTGTATATCCACACGATAAATGCCGAAAGATACAAGTCCTTGCCCGTAGGGTCTTTCTTTTCAAACTTCAGATCTTTCTTGAGTTCCAATACGGCACCGGGATTAAACGCCCATTCCATCGAATGTTTTCCGTCTTTATAATGTGTATCGGAGATAGATAATTGAGACTGGGTGGCGGAAATACATTCCGGTACTTGCAGATCTTCAAAAGAGAACATCCGCTCGTCCGTCACGACTTGCGCATAAAGAAATGCCGGACATAAGAGAGATAGCAGAGTGAATACTCCTAATTTCGTAAAAGCTTGTTTCATCATGGATTTATGGTCTTAGTTAGATTTATTTCTATTAATTCGGTTTTAAAATATCGTCACCTTGAAATCTGTAAACAACACATGATTCTGTAAAAGGCGCAAACCAAAATGCCCGTCTCCCTCACTGCCGGTAATAGAATAACGGAACAGTTCTTCACCGTTAACGGAATAAGTGGTCACTCCCTTTTGTACACGAATACTAATCTGATACCATTGATTCGGAACAAGTAAATGCGGGGTATCCGTATATTCTCGAAGTAATGGTTTCACTTTATTATCCGCTACTCCGTAGTACTTGCCGTTATACCGGCGGAAACGGGTGGTGGAATTATCATTTCCCCCGTATCCAACGTAAAAAAGATCTAATGTATTATAGTTTTTAAAGACACCATTACGCCACTCGCTACGGGCAAAAAGATTATCAGGGTTTTTAGGATCATTGGCAGCCCAAAAGCAGTTTAAATCACTCAGGCGGTCATATTCCCCGCCTTTCATCACCATACAAATGCGATAGTTTATCTCATAATCACCCGTCAGGCGTTGCTGATACCACATCGTTAGCCCACCGGGCACGATTAGTTCTACTGTATCCGCACGCTCTATCATCTGCAAGGCACGGGATTCATCTTCAATCTTCCACTGTTGCACAGAGGTGTTTTCATGTTGTGCATACAGCATGACACTATTCAAAAGAAAAAAAGTAATCAGACAGCAGCTTGTAGAGAATCGTTTCATCATCAATGGCATTAGTTTAAAGACATTCTTTTCGGATACAAAGAAACCCCTCTTTTTTCAAAAAGAGGGGTTCAAATTGTACAAAATATCTCAAATAATGTATTGACAGAGAATTTGTATTACCAGTATCTTATCGTTTTTTCAGCATCGGGTTCCAAATACCAGCCTTTGTTGAGTGTACCATTATTCTTTGCCCATTCGCTAAACTTCGGGTATGCTTCTTCGAAAGCTTTATGCTCAACAGCATGTCTTGTGCCGGCAGGAACTTTGATACCCCAGACAAAACCGTTCTTATTGCAATAGGGGATATTTTCATTGATAGCCTCATCGCCACTTACAAGCGCTGCATCTTTTGCATAACTTTCTTTATAAGCAGAAGTCGGCTGATATCCTCTCATGTGTATTTCTTTTCCCTCATGAGTATAAATGAAGAAGTTCTGTCTCTGAGTATCCAGGATAAGATCTCTGAACACTTTAAGCTGAGCAGTCCTATCCGCTCCTTCCAAATTATCCTTACCGATCAATCGAACCTCTGCACGCAACATAGGCAATCCTTCACGTACTTTTCCCGGCGTTGTCTGGAACAAATCGTCATTGTTATCTTTTAAACTACTCAGGCCGTCCAATGTGATAACCGTTCCTTCAGTCGGTTTTGTATCTACATCCAATTTAGCAAATCGGCTTACAGTTGCTACATCACTGTCCCATCTCCAACCTGAAGCACTAACTGACACACTAGGTTGTGCAGAAAGTTCTACGCCGTTCCCCAAGTCTCTCATTGTTCCCTGACCACCTTTCAACACCAGTTTTGCAGTAATCCGGTCAATATACTTGTTATCCAGGTTTTCTAATATAACGCCCAATCTGGTCGGGTATGTTCCTCCTACGGCGCGGACATCCAAAGTAAGCAGCAACTCTTCTTTACTACCTTGCTTTGCCATTTGTTCTTCGTCCTGACATTCAGTTACCTTTATGTCATATTCAAAAACAACATCGTTGAAATCCTTGTCATACCAGGTCGATTGTTTAGGCCAGCCGTCTTCAAACATAGCGACACCCGTACTGTGATAGAAAAGATAGCCTGCATCCGTCTCGTCTGTCGGTTTCACCGCATCTTCCGGAAGCGAAAGCTTAACCGCTGCTATACGGCTAGTCTCATAAGCAAATTCACCGGTCGGATAAGTTTCACTACGAGTAGCAGGAGATAAAGTAAAAGCAGTCTTTTTCACTGCGCCCGATACTGTGTTGTACTCCATATATACCTTTTCAGTATGAATAGGGACATTCAAGGTAATTGTACGCGGAGCCCCCTCTTTTACAAGTATATTGCCTGCGAGCAGGTGCTCTCCCTTTTCATCAGCATACACTTTAACCAAAGGAGAACTTGCTGCCGGTTCTGTCCCCGTCCCTTCTTTTCCATTCCCAAACTCTGTGTCGGAGCAAGAAGAAGCCACGACTAATGTCCCCACAAGGACATAAATTAACTTTTTAATCTTCATCATTATTCCAGTTTTTAAATTATTGTTTGTTTTTGTTTCCCACGAAACCATAGCTTTCGCAAGCGTAAATCAGGCCCCATTAGTTAACTTATCAAAAATATATTTAACGCTTTATAGTCTTTTTGCTCATCTCACTAACTTTTTCTTGCCTTTTCACCGAAGATTATCCGGAAGTCTCGAAATATACTCCTTAGTGCCTATTCACGGACGATGGATAATATATACAACTTATTTGTTATCTTTGCGAGTAACAGAACATTCAATACAACAAACATAACGTATTTGTTTGAAATATACAAGTTTTCAACTAAATATCTTGAGGGGAAATGGATCAAGTATTGTACGGTATAGATTATATAGAATATTATTTCTATTGGATATATTATAAGTTTATTGGCTATCCTTTAATTATAAGAATATGCTCAATCGCTGTAATGTTCTGTATCATTATGTACCTCTTCTTGTTATTTCATATCACATACGGCATATTCAAGAGAAGGAAAGAAAAGAAGAAATATAATAAGGCTTTCGATAAGTACTATGAAGAAATGAAAGCCATCTCGCTAGACCCGAATGCACTGCCGGAAGAAGAAATAGCCGACAGATTGAAATATGATACGAGAAAACGGCCCAGACCTAACGAACTGCGTATCATCACCCAACTGCTGACAGAAATCAAGAGTGTCCATGAAGATGAAATTAATGAACTCAATTACCAAACCATACAAACCGTATTCCAGATAACCCGCTTCCTGGAACGTGAACTTCAATTCGGTTCCAAAAGATCAAAGATTCAAGCATTGAAACTGATTCAGTCTATCAACGGATACGCTTCCGAGGCTGTATTGGTACGTTTCCTCTATCACCGCGAATTAGAGTTGAGGAACTCTGCACGATATACTTATATGTGGTTAAGCCAGGGAAACCCGTTCCGTTTCTTCGACGAAGATATTGCCATGAAGTTGAGACAATGGGACATGATGGAGTTGCACGCTATTCTGGAGCACCGTAAGAAAGTGGGATATAATACCCCAAGTTTCATCAAATGGGTGAACACGTCAGCTGAGGAGAATGTTAAGATATTCTTTATTAATGAAATCAGGCTATATAATGAAACCGAAAGCGCCCCTATCTTAGCCAAACAGATTAATGCACGTTCCACAGATATCCGTGGAGAAGCCATTAAAACACTGGGCAAATTAAAATACAAAGAAATTGAACCTAAACTGATAGAAATGTATCATGTACAACCAGAAGAGGTCAAACGAAATATAATCGAAGCTATCTCAGACCTAAAGACCGACAAAGCCTTGGGATTTCTTTACAATGCATACGATGAAGCTGATAACTGGGGAACGAAACGAGCTATCCTCAAAGCCCTCTATGCATATAGCGCCATGGGACGGAAAACATTCGATCAATTGGAGAGAAAAGCAGATTCGCATACAGCGATACTATTCGCTCATACCAAGCATCCATTAATCAATCAGTTAAGCTAAAGAATATGAGAGATATATTATTTACATTCTTCAATTATTTCGTATTCTTTTATACGAGTATGCTGGCAATATTCTTTGTGATGTTTGCCTTCCTCTCCTTTATTTCACTGAAACGGAGAAAGGATTATTACGTAGAAAGCTATGTCCGGAAGACCATCAAAGAATCTCCTTATACACCCGGAATCTCGGTAATTGCTCCCGCCTTCAACGAAGAGAAAACCATTATCGACAATGTAAGTTCCATGCTTGCACTGGAGTATCCGCTATTTGAAGTAATTATCGTGAATGACGGAAGTACGGACAGTACGTTGCAGAAAATGATAGAGTACTATGAATTGGTGGAAGTACCCTATGCTTATATCGAACGAATCAAAACCAAGCCTTTCAAAAGACTTTTAAAATCAACCAATCCTCAATATAGCCGCCTTATCGTTGTTGACAAAGAAAATGGAGGAACCAAAGCGGATGCTTCCAATGCAGGTATCAACGCCTCTTCCTATCCTTACTTTATCTGTACGGATGTGGACTGTATATTGGAAAAGTATGCTCTTTACCGTTGTATCTCTCCCATTATCTCCTCCGATAAACAGGTTATCGCCGTCAGCGGTACAATGCTCATGGCCAATGGATGTGAGGTAAAAGACGGCCAGATCGTTGTGGTCAGAACTCCCCATACCCCGATCCCGCTTTTCCAGAATCTGGAATATATGCGTTCTTACCTGATTGGAAAAATGGGCTGGTCGGCTATCAACGGAATGCCGAATGTTTCCGGTGGATTCGGACTTTTTGACCGTGACGTGGCCATTGCCGCCGGAGGATATGACAGTACTTCTTTTGCAGAAGACATGGATTTGATTACACGTATGGTAGGATATATGTGTGACTTCTCCCGCCCTTACAAGATTGTACAAATTCCCGACACTTGCTGCTGGACGGAAGGACCTTCTAACCTGGCTATGCTCTATCGCCAACGTACCCGCTGGGCACGCGGACTGTTCCAAACGCTCAGTATCCACCACAAGATGATCTTTAAAAAGACATATAAACAAATGGGTATGTTGACATTGCCTTATATGTTCATCTTCGAGTTTCTGGCCCCCATCATCGAGCTTACAGGTTTTATCGTATTCCTCTACCTGGCCTTCACGGGAGCCGTCAACTGGAACACGGCCTGGATGATCTATCTGACAATCTACACGTTCTGCCAGTTCTTGTCCATTGTCGTTATCACTTACGACTATTACGTCGGAATGCTTTATAAAAGAGGATATGAGTATCTATGGATTATCATCGCCTCCATATTGGAACCTATTTTCTATCATCCGATCATCACTTTCTGCTCATTGAGAGGATATCTAAGTTATCTGACCAACAGAGACTTCAAATGGAAGAAAATGGAACGGACAGGATTCAATAAGAAAAGAGAAAAGGCGGATGATACTAACAGCCCCGTTACGCCCGAACCGGCAACTGTTTAATTTAGAAAGAATAATAAAGACAAGATATATTATTAAAGCAAAATATAATGAACAGAGAGTTTCTCCATAAAATCACCCTATTAGGCTGTCTGCTTTTGCTGATTACCTCATCAGTAGGTAGCGACAAAGGATTCCAGACACCGGAGCAATATGCCCAGATTGTACAAGAGCATTTTGCGAATGAAGAATGGGATGCGGGGAAAGCATTGCTGGACGAAGGACTTCAGAAATATCCCGGTGTCTCCGATCTGGAATGGCTCATGGGTAAATACTGGTTTCACGAAAAGAACTATGACGAGTCACGCTATCATCTTGTCAAGGCAATTGAGGATAATTACAACAATGTCAATGCCAAGCATCTGCTGGTGGATGTAGAAGATATTACTGAGAACTATTCCAGCGCTATCTGTTACGTTAACGAACTTCTGGAAGTAAACCCATATTGGAGAGGCCTGTGGCGCAGGAAGATCGAACTGTACCGTAAACAAAACAATAACGTCGAAGCCGACCGCCTGCTGAAACGTATCAACCAAATTTATCCGAATGACACCATTCTGCGAAAGGATTATATTTACAGTATGGAAGTAGGTTACCAACAAATGAAAAAAGACGGCAACCGAAAGGAAGCGATCGAAAAGCTGACCGAACTGATTAAAGTATCTCCGCAAAATGAAGAATATTACCTGGACATTATTAATCTGCACCTGCAGGAAGGTAACCGGGAAGCCGCTTTAGGCTGGTCTTCCAATGGGTTGGCGGCAATCCCCGGAAGTCACGCTCTGATTACCAAAAGGGCCAGTATCCTCGCTGAATTAGCGCGTTATCCGGAAACACTAGTCTTTATACGCGAGCAAATGAGGAAATACGACAGTCCGGCTATACGGCGTATGTACAACGACTTGCTAATGGAAGCGGCGCGGGCAGAAAAGCAACGCGACCCTTATGTACTATATGGCATGGCCTACGAAGGCGGCAACAAGAACAAAGAAGCATTAGACTATCTGCTCAATACTTCCGTCACCAGAGGATATACCGATGATGCGCTTTTCTATATCAGGGAAGCCAAGAAGCAATATGGCAACACGGACAAGGGAATCATGTACAAGGAGTATATGCTTTACCGGCAAATGAACGAGGATGATCTCGCCTATTCTACTTTGAAGAAGATGTATGAGATGTATCCCGACGATTACGATATCACGCTGGCCATGAGTGCACAGCACATGAAGAAAGCCGAGAAGTTAATGGAACTGGGGTTATATTCGGAAGCATTGCCTCACGTACTGTTCGTTTCCCAAAAGCATATCGACAATGAAGTGAACGGTGCCGCATGGGAAAAGACATTGAGTTGTTACATCAACATGAAGCGTTACAACGAGGCACTCGCTACACTGGATACGATCACACTCCACTTCCCGGACTATGAGAACGGAACACTGAAAAGAGCGTTTATTCTCGATAAAATGGACAAAACCGAAGAAGCACTGCAACTATACCAGTCTGCTATCGAGCAGAGTGATGAGGATATGCGTATCTTCTATGTCATCGGTTACGAGGAACTGGCAGTGCCTTATATCAAGAAGTGCATGGAAGCGGGAGCCACACGAAAGGCTTACGAAGAAGCGGTCAAATTAGTGAACCTGAATCCTTCAAGTGACCTCGGATTACGGTATGCCATCAATTCATCCGGTTTACTTGGAAAGTTCGATGAATTCGAGAAATATACGGAGCAAGGAATCAATTATTATCCGGAAGAACCGTTCTATCAGGCCAAGAGGGCTACCGTGCTGGAACGCAGCAAGAGATATGAAGCCTCACTCGAATTCCTGAAACCGATACTCAACAAGTATCCGAGCAACAAAGAGATTATCGGCGCATTCTCACAAAGCAGCGAATACCGCGCCTTGCAATTGACGAAAGCGAAAGATCCGAAACAAGCCCTTGCTGTGCTCGATACGGCCCTGCTTTATGACAGCCAGAACAAATCTTTAAAATACACCAAAGGAGTAGTATACGAAGCGAACAGACAAGCTGACTCAGCCTATTATTATCAGAAGTTCTATGAACCTTCAATCATGGAATATCGCTCTTTTCAACGGCACTTATCGGGCCTTAGAAGCATGATGCTCAAGAATGAGATAGCCCTGACTTATCTGCGTGCCCGTTACGGGGAAGAAGATATCATCACATCCGTCGCCACAGCCGAATATACCCGCAAGACGCAAAAGAATACCTATACCGGACGCTTCAACTATGCCGGACGAAGCGGTTCGGCAAGCGACAGCATGGAAGCTGAAGAACAGACACCGGGAGGGGTTGGTATCCAAGTACAAGGCGAATGGACACATCATTTCTCACCGAAGTGGAGCACTACAGTGAATGCCGCCCTTGCTACGAAATATTTCCCGGACATCACTGCCGATGTTGCTGTACGGCATTACATGAAGAATGATTGGGAATTGGGAGCACATATAGGATACAGACGTGTGGCTGCCTACAACAAACGTTATGAATGGAATGATGAGTTCTTTACAGGCAGTAACGGCGAAAACGGTTTCATATTCACCGGTTGGGACGAGTCAAAGACCAATCTGTTCACCGTCGGCGCAGAGCTGGCGAAGACAATTGAGATCGTCCGCCTCAACACGAAGCTGGATATGCATTTCTTCAACTCAAACTTCTATTACAACGCACAAATCGGTGCCAAATATTTCCCTGCCGGTGACGGCAAGACGAATATCAACGCCATGGCAAGTATCGGATCAGCACCGGAAACGGCCGTACTGGACTATGCGTTACCCGGTTCATTCTCACACACCAATACCATGGTGGGCCTGGGAGGGCAATATATGGTTAGTCCAAACATCACCATAGGCTTAATGGGTACATGGAACACCTATTATAACCAGACCAATACCGTGAAAGGAACTACTCAGTTCGACCGGATAGAAACCGTATCGACACGCTATAAAAACTTATATAACATCTATGCACAAATTTACATTTCATTCTAATGGGTTTTGTCCCCTATTGGCAGGAATGATATGCATTTGCTACCTTATATCCGGCTGCCGTATGCAGGCGCGCACAGATATGTTTCCCTCCAAGGAAGGTTATCTCGTCACTATCGGCGAAGACCCGACCGATAAAGATACACGGTGGGCCAAATACCTGTACGAGCACCTTAAGAAGCGTGCTAACGACGATGAAATGGTCGCTTTCGGAATATCTGAGAAAGAGATGTGGCGCATCATCATACAAATAGACCCTACGTTGCAAAACGGATTTAAAATAGCCTGCAAAGGTTCCGACATACGATTAACAGCCTCGGACAACAAACAAATGTTATGGCTTCAATACCAACTGATAAAGAAAATCAGCAAGGAAGATCCCCGAATAGACGGTTCCGACCTTCCGCCAGCCATTATCCATTTAAAAGATACCTGCGGCTCTTTTGCTTTCGACTATCAGAGTATCTATTCTCCCGCCGGCCTGAACCCCGACAACACAGGAGTGATCGGGCTGGACGACTTCGACAACAGTTGGGGAATATGGGGGCATAACCTACGGAAAGTATTAGGAGCCAATACAGAGAAAGTATACGCCACCATAAACGGAAAGGCGAATGATTCGCAGCTCTGTTTTTCTTCCGGCGAAATGTTCCGGCTCATTGAAAGTTATATTACCGATAATTTCGGTGAAAAGGGAAAGTTTCGTTTTGTGATTGCCCCGGATGATACTCCGTACGCTTGCACGTGCCCTTCGTGCACAGCTATCGGAAACACTGAAAAGAATGCGACGCCTGCCGTCACAGAGCTAATCCTCCGTTTATCCCAACGATTTCCCAGGCATTTCTTCTTTACAACTTCTTATCTGACTACGCAGCAGGTCACAGACAAACAATTGCCTCCCAATGCAGGAGTAATTGTCAGCGCCATAAACTTCCCTCTCCGCCGGATAGACGGTAAAGATGCAAAAGAAAAGGCATTTGCCGGACAACTGGAACAATGGAAAAATGTAACGAAGAACATCTATATATGGGACTATATCAATAATTTTGATGATTACCTTACTCCCATGCCTATATTGAAGATAGCCCGGCAGAGGCTCCAATTCTTCAAGCAACATGGAGCGAGTAGTATATTCTTTAACGGAAGCGGATACAGTTATTCCTCATTCGATGAAATGAGGACATTTGTGTTATCGGCGCTTCTTATTAATCCGGAGCTTTCTGTTGACAACTTAACCGCAAGTTTCTTTAATCAGGAATATCCGGCAGCAAAGAAGTGGTTGTATGACTACTATACCGATTTAGAAAACGGCACACAGTCCGGGAAACGGTTAGGCATTTATGCCGGCATACGGGAATCGGAAAAAGCATATCTTACTCCGGAGAAATTTATCAAGTTCTATGATGAAATGAACGATTTTGTATCCAATGCCAAAGGAAAGGAACGTAAAAAGCTCCATGAACTCCAGACAGCTCTCTCTTATACACGTATGGAAATGGGACGTGAACATAGTTTCGATGCTTACGGATATGCAAAACGAAACGGAAAAAGTCTTCAACCTATTCCCCAAGTACAGGAATGGCTCACCCAGCTCAAAGAGCACAAAGCATTCACCGGAATGGAATATTACAATGAATCTTCCGATGAAATCGGTAATTATATAAAGGAATGGGAAGAATACATATTTGCTTCCGACCTAAAAAAGAATCTGTTTTTAGGGGTTACTCCTTCAGTTATCCCGCAAGCATACAAGAGCCATATAAAGAAGCTGACCGACGGCACTCACGGCTTACCCGGAAACTATCATTGCGGCTGGGTAATCATTCCGGAAGAAGAATGCACAATTAACCTCCCCGTGAAAGGAATAAATACATCCGGAACGATTTATATCAGCTTCCTTAACCTTCCCAGGCATCGTTTCTATACTCCGCAACAAATTGAACTGTTGAAAGACGGAATAATTTATAAGAAAATTGACCTGGAACCGGGGCCCCCTGCCGAAAAAGGAGAAATGGTTAAAACAAGTATCCCGGCAGATTTGAACGGAACAGAGCAATTAAGTATAAGAATTACGTGCTCGAAAAAGCCCGGAGCACAAATTGGCATAGATGAAATAGCATTCATCCCACTAAAGGCTGATATAAATGTAGCATTATAAAAATAAATTAGCAACTATGAATAAGTCTATATCCTATATTATTTTATTAATCGCATTCCCTTTCTACTTTACAGGGTGTAAAAAGGAAGTGCGTCCTACAAGTATGACCATCAAGGATTCGATCAGGCACTATTATCCTATCAAGCAAGGTCAACAACTTGAACTCATGTTTACTATAACCAACACAGGAGACGCTCCATTAATCATTTCAGAGATACAACCTTCCTGCGGATGCATCATACTCGACAAAAGTTCGCACATCATTATACCGGAAGACGGCATCCGACAATTCAAAGCCACCTACAACAGTATTAAGAACGTAGGTGAAGTTGTCCACCGCATCCGTATTTTCGGGAATATGCTTCCACACGGAAAAGCAGAACTGAAATTTGATGTGAATATAGTTCCTGACGCTGATTACACGCGCGACTACGAAGAACTCTACCAAGACTTTAACACCAAGAATGGTATCGTCAGAGAAATGGTAGATGGAAAAGAGTCAGAACTAGGATACTATGTAGGAGAACCTTAAGAGAGTAGTAAGCTTTTTCAAGGATGTATCTCTTTGAAAGCTGCATTTTCCTCTTTTACTTGCTGAATGGTCTGCTTCAATTCCCCGATCGGCAAATCATATCCATACCAGCCTGTATAACAGTCCACTACATACCATTTCCCATCGGCAGCCTGTTCAAATTCGACACGCAAGTCGATTTCTGATTCCTCATAACCTGCTTCGAACACTTTATGAACCGGCTCATTGAGAGTGAACTTAGAAACATAAATACCACCTTCTTCCTGCTCAATGCGTTCCTCCTTCATCGTTTCACTATCCAGCAACGGCCATTTTTCTTTGGTGAACGGAAACGTTTTCTCAGTTTCTCCGTCATCGGCCAATAAAGTAATCGGTGTCTTTAATGGAAACTTGATACGGGTATATTGGAATGCTGCACTGGACGTAAACTTATCAAGGAATGATTTAAAATCCTCGCCGGACTGTGCTATCTCATTCTTCGCTTTGGCCCTGGAACTATTACCGCAAGAAATCAAAGACACTCCCAACAGCAACACACTGGCTAACAGACAACATACAAACCTTTTCACGTTCATAAATATATAATATTAGTGATTCATTCCCATAATACAAATGCTATCATTCAAGGCACAAAGATAATCACAAGTTCAACATCTTCATACACGAGAGCCGCGAAATAGAAAAATTACCGTTAAACAACTATAAATTACATATATTAGATGTGGGGATGACTATCTTTAGGGGGTATTTACTGTAACTAGTATCACTTTAAATCAGACATACTTATGACACACATTCATCCATTCCGTCTTTTCGTCTTTTTATTACTATGCTGTACACGAGTTATCACATTCGCCCAATCCGACAGTTACCAGACAATACCCGAATCTTTGCGGGGTTATTGGCAATACAAAACAGAGAACGTATCCGACTGGAACGGGCCTCTCATTGGAGAGAATTTTGTAGAAGCTCTCTATACCGTTTTTCAGGTCGAACAAATGGAAAAGAAAACCGATGGAAGCTATCTCTTCCACCTGCGGAACCAAAATGGAAATAAAATGGATTTCCGTTTCACCCCTATCAGCGAAGATAGTGCTATCATCTTCTATCAAGGCTGGAAAGAACCTAAACACTGTGTCCGCAAGCAAATTCCCGACCACACGGAAATGCTCACTCCCACTACACTGCCTGACATCATTTACAAGAAATGGGTGGAAGGATTGTCCGGCAATGTTATATACGAATTTACACGCGATGGTAAATTTATATATGACGGAAAAACATGGGATATCGTATCTGCCGGACATTTCCTTAATAAAGAGTATCGTCTGCTCGCCAAAAACGGAGAACGGTACAAACTGCTTTACCTTAGCTTTCCTTTTCCCAACTCAATGAAGGTTGCAGCCGAATTACAGAATAAGACAGTATTTCCCATCGCAACTTCCCGCCCTGAAGTATATACCATCACCGGATGTTGGGTGAATCAGGCAACCGGCGAATGGACTATTGGTTTCTTTGAAAACTTCGCCGTATACCAATGCCGGTTCTGGGACTACGAATCCATACAAATTAAAAAGGATGAAACCGTCGTCAAACTAAAAAACAATACAACCCGCCTGACTCTATCTCTGAAACATAAGAACAGAGCTTCTTGCAACATTGCATTCGGAAAAGATAATCCACAAAAATATATCCTCTGTAACGGCAAACATCTACCGGACTACCCGTTAACCGATACTACACCGTTCATCGACAACGGGTACCGGACAGACAGCGTCACCCTCACCGGATACCTGCGCAATCCTCCTTCTTCACGCCCTTTCGACGTTAGCATACCTGACATGATTACAGGCAAAGAAAAAAAATACCAGACTGACATCGACTCGCTAGGACGGTTTACCCTGCGATTTCCCGTACTGAACAGTCATAATGTCTTTATCGACTGGGGACGTACGACCATCTGGTCGGCGGTAGAACCCGGAGAAACTTATTTCTTATACGTAGATTATGCCCAACAACAAAAGTTATTCATGGGAAAGAAAGCACGTGTACTCAACGAACTTCTCTCCCATGAAGGACTGAGGGAATCACTCGATTATAATGAAGAACAAAAAAGAAGTAATCTGGAGTGTCTGCACAAGACACAGGAAAGGCTTCATCGCCAACTGGAGTTCCGGAAGAAAACACTCCAAGAACATCCGTTACTTTCTGACAAATACCGCTACTACACCGAACAGGAACTACGATACGATGCGGCATCTACCCTGATGCAACGACGTTTCTCAGTAGACCGTAACAAACAGGAACATTTGGAAGACGAATTCATGAACTATATAGATTCTGCTTTTTACCCACATCCAGTACATCCTTATACTCTTCTCAGAGGGTATAATTCATTCATGAGAGATTACATTGGTTATATCGACGACACAACTCCATCATCCAACAGCCTAACCTTAACACCTCAAAATATGGAGAGACTTTACTTTGCCTTTGAAGCCGAAGGTAAAGTCCGGCTATCCGAAGAAGAAAAGAACGCACTACGCAGTTTCAGCAAATATCAAGAAGAAATTGAAAAGTTGCAGACTGCCAAAGCCGATTCAGCAACCATTAAGGCTTACACCAAGGAACAGGAAACTGTCATCAAACCCCAGATAGAAATAATAGAGCAACTCATTGCCAGAGACGGTCTTCTCAATGAATATATGACAGGACAGATGTACGTTAATGCAATCAACAACAGCATGGCAATTATCGACTCCCTTCAAATGGATAAGGACCTGAGAGAGATTCTAAAAACAAAGTGCTATTATGAAATGCTTCAATATACCCATAAAGAATTGCCCGACAGCCTTATCAGTAAATTTAAAAAGGAAGTTACGAATCCTTCTTTGCAATCTTATGTTTTGGTCCAGCAACAGAAATATGATAAAGTATCACATAAAACCATCGAGCATCCGGAAAGCCTGATGCCGAATGCCCCTCTGGAAGGAATAACGGACGGCGAACAGTTATTCCGCAAAATCATTGAGCCATACAAAGGGAAAGTGATTTATCTGGATATTTGGGGGACTTGGTGCGGTCCGTGCAAGGATATGATGCAATATGCGGGAAACATTAAGAATCTATTTGCAGGAAAAGAAGTCGTGTTCCTTTACCTTTGCAATCATTCGACAGACAAGTCATGGAAAAACATTATCAAAGAGTACGGTCTGACAAGCAAAAGTTCAGTCCATTACAATTTGCCCGACAAGCAACAGTCTGCCATTGAAAAATATCTTGGAGTCCATTCCTTCCCTACCTATATGTTAATAGATAAGGAAGGAAACATTGTAAACCGCAAAGCTCCCAGACCTACAATGGAAAACCAACTTCTAAATGCAGTCTATAAGGAACTGGAGAAGTAAGAGGAACTTACTTCTTCCGCAAATATTCATATCCGAAACGACAATACAAACATTTACGTTTATCACAATATTCTTTTTGCAACTGTATCAGCGCCTGACTATCCGCAGCAGAAGCTACCGGTAGTCCGGCGTCGCTCCAGGAGCGAATAATATGGTTATTCTCCGCTTTCAGTTTTTCCAGAAAGCGTCCGGCACGTTCGCACATTCCTTCATCGGCCTTGTGCAAACCATACGTATACAAGAAAGGGACAACGGTATTGATGATAATCAGGTCTTTCGACTGTTCTCCTAACAATTTTTCCCTTTGTGGAGAAGTACGACCGAATATATAATGATTCTCCCAATAAACAGAAGTACGGGTGGAGAGCAAAATTCTCACTTCCGCCAATGTCTTCGCCTCCAATAAACGGGAAAACAACTTGTCCCCTTTCTGATAAAGATAAGCCAGTTGTGCCAGCCGGATATGAGGAAAATTATCCGGGCGAAGCCGGAGAAAACGCCAGAGAGTAGCGTCCATTACCCGAAATATCTCAAACTTCCGTTGCAAATAATGAAATTCTTTGCTAAGACGCAGGCAGTATTCATCCTTTTGTTCTTCTTTCAGAAATGTATCTTCAAACAGTCCCGCCATACCATAGAAAAGAGCTTCTATCTGAAACAGATCGTTCCGGTGCTTGTCCAACGCACGAAACGGAAGCAGCTCCGCCCATGCCTCAAAAGCATCACCGTTCAAGCCAAAACCATAATTACGGGCAAGAGTGATGAAGAAAACATCTTCCCAGTTATTGTTACAATGTTCGAGACGTGCTCCTATCAGTTTCGCCTTTTGTTCCAGCCGTTCCGTTTGCAAGGCAGACAACCACGAATGAACCGTAAGCTTCGGTAAAGAACGGAGGATCGGATAACAAGCCGGATAACAGTCGGACACGCAAAGTTCATAATAATGCATTTTTATCCGTTCGGGACAGCTCACTATCATTTGCGGAATGACTTCCCCGTTGGTACGGGTCACTTCTCCGTCCGCTTCACCCACTATATGCAGGATCACCGAGTCATAGACTTTATCACCATCGTGCCCGTGACGGAACCAATCCGAAGAACGGGTATGGATTTCCACGTTTCCTACCCATAAAGTATTGTTTATCTTTAATTTGGCATTGAAGAAATCAGGACCGGAATTCGGATTCCGGAGACCGGGATCAATAACCTCTACCGGTAAGCCTTTGGTGGTTTGCAGGATTTCAAGGGAGAATAATTTATGTTTCCACACGTAGTGGAGAAGGTGTTCCATGTTAACAAGACGTTAATGTACACTGCAAATGTAATAAAAATCTTATCTTTGCGACTATTATTTTGAATATAAGTCAGAAAACAATGAAAATAGCATTGATCGGTTACGGAAAAATGGGCAAAGAGTTAGAAAAGGTTGCCCTGAGTCGCGGACACGAAATTGTCTGCATTATTGATATCAATAACCAGGAAGACTTCGAGTCGGAAGCATTCAAATCGGCTGATGTTGCCATAGAATTTACAAATCCGACAGTGGCTTACAGCAACTATATGAAAGCCTTTAAAGCCGGAGTCAAACTCGTATCAGGCAGTACCGGATGGATGTCCGAACATGGCGAAGAAATCAAGAAGCTCTGTACGGAAGGCGGAAAAACGCTGTTCTGGTCGTCCAACTTCAGCTTGGGAGTAGCCATTTTCTCTGCTGTAAACAAGTATTTGGCCAAGATAATGAATCAATTCCCCGCGTATGACGTCACCATGAGCGAAACACACCATATCCACAAACTCGACGCTCCCAGCGGAACTGCCATTACGCTGGCAGAAGGTATTCTAGAGAATATAGACCGTAAGGATAAATGGGTGGAAGGGACATTTACGGCACCAGACGGAACAATCAGCGGAACAACAGACTGCGCTCCGGACGAACTTCCGATCAGTTCTATCCGCGAAGGTGAAGTTTTCGGTATTCATACTGTTCGTTATGAGTCTGATATTGACAGCATTTCAATCACTCACGATGCCAAGAACCGGGGCGGTTTCGTACTCGGAGCTATATTGGCCGCCGAATACACCGCGCATCACGAAGGTTTCCTGGGAATGAAAAACTTATTTCCGTTCTTAAACGAATAAAGGTTCTAATATAAATATACCACTATGAGACAAGCCACACGTGCACAATGGATTAAATGTGCTATTGCTATTCTTCTCTATCTTGTTTTCCTCATCTGGGTGCGAAGCTGGTGGGGATTAATCGTCATACCTTTCATTTTCGATATCTATATCACAAAGAAAATACCCTGGTCGTTCTGGAAAAGGTCAAAGAATCCGGCAGTTCGGAGTGTCATGAGCTGGGTAGATGCTATTATCTTTGCATTGGTAGCCGTTTACTTTGTCAATATCTATATCTTCCAAAACTACCAGATTCCTTCTTCTTCTCTAGAGAAATCATTGCTGGTAGGCGACTTTCTATATGTCAGCAAAATGAGTTACGGCCCCCGCGTGCCGAACACACCGCTTTCTATGCCGCTGGCGCAACATACATTACCAATTGTAGGTACTAAATCATATATCGAATGGCCACAATGGAAATATAAAAGAGTGCCGGGATTCGGCAATGTGAAATTGAATGACATCGTAGTGTTCAACTTCCCTGCAGGAGATACGGTAGCCGTCAATTACCAACAGACGACAGACTTTTATACATTGGCATACGGCGAAGGCCAACGCATATATTCCAAACAGATAGATATGGATAGCCTGACACGCGAACAACAGCGTGCCGTGTATGACTTATATTACGCCGCAGGACGCAAACAGATCCTAAATAACCCGCGAACCTACGGAGAAGTGCTCTGGCGTCCGGTAGACCGCCGCGAGAATTATGTAAAACGCTGTGTAGGACTGCCGGGTGACACGCTCCAGATCGTAGACGGACAAGTCATGATTGACGGTAAGGCAATCCAGAATCCGGAGAATCTGCAATTCAACTATTTCGTGCAAACAACCGGTCCATATATCCCGGAAGAAATGTTCCGCGAACTGGGAATCAGCAATGCCGACAGGACACTAATGGAAGACTCCGGTTATGAAATCGGACTACTGGAAATGGGGCTCGACAGCCGGAATGCGCAAGGAAAACTGAATCCTGTATATCATCTCCCGCTGACTAAAAAGATGTATGACACTCTTCTGGGCAACAAGAAGCTAATCAGCAAAATAATCATGGAACCGGAAGCCTATGCCGGACAAATGTATCCGCTGAATCTTTACACCAAGTGGGACCGCAACAACTACGGCCCAATCTGGATTCCGGCCAAGGGAGCTACCATTACGCTGACTTCGGACAACCTGCCTATC
The DNA here is from genome assembly GCF_001915455.1 of Bacteroides sp. 43_46. Taxonomy (NCBI): domain Bacteria; kingdom Pseudomonadati; phylum Bacteroidota; class Bacteroidia; order Bacteroidales; family Bacteroidaceae; genus Bacteroides; species Bacteroides sp. 43_46. The sequence continues at coordinate 157,554 of NZ_MNQN01000141.1, forward strand.
TACGAACGTTGCATCGTGGCATACGAAGGCAACAAGCTGGAAGTGAAGTCGGACGGTATCTATATCAACGGTGAAAAGACCAATGAATATACCTTCAAAATGGATTACTACTGGATGATGGGTGACAACCGCCATAATTCTGCCGACTCCCGTTATTGGGGCTTTGTACCCGAAGACCACGTTGTGGGCAAACCGATCGTTGTATGGCTGTCGCTCGATAAAGACCGTGGCTGGTTTGACGGAAAAATCCGTTGGAACCGCCTCTTTAAGTGGGTGGATTAAAAAAGGAAGCTATTAAGTGAACATTCGTAAATTCAAATGGATACTAGTATTTGCCGGAGCAATAGTCATTGTGCTTCTGCTCCGGGGATTTGCTTTTACGTCTTGTTTTATCCCTTCCACCGGCATGGAAAACTCTATTTTCCAAGGCGAACGTATTCTGGTGAATAAATGGAGTTACGGCCTGCGGGTTCCTTTCATGTCGATATTCTCCTATCACCGTTGGCGCGAACGTCCGGTACGAGAACAAGATATTGTTGTGTTTAACAATCCTGCCGGAATCCGGCAACCGGTTATCGACCGCCGCGAGATCTACATCGGCCGTTGTATCGGTGTTCCGGGTGATACTCTATTTATCGATTCCCTTTTTTCTGTGATTTCTCCCGAGGTACAATTCAATCCGGACAAGAAGCGGCTTTATGCTTATCCCGTAGACAAAGAGAATCTGATAACTTCACTCATGCACACCCTTTCCATTGACGATGACGGTTTAATGGGTAGCAGTGACAGTACCCATGTACGCAGTTTCAACCGTTATGAATATTACCTGTTGGAACAAGCCATAAACGGGAATAACTGGATTCAGCCTTTGGCGGGGAAGAAAGACACCGAGCTGCGACCGCTTATCGTCCCCGGTAAAGGGAAGTTCGTCCGGGTACATCCTTGGAATATTACACTACTGCGAAACACCCTCGTGATGCACGAAGGTAAACAGGCGGAAATCAAGAATGACACTCTTTATGTGGACGGCAAACCAACACAACACTGTTATTTCACCAAAGATTATTATTGGGTGGGAGCCAACAACACCATTAACCTGACTGATTCGCGCTTGTTCGGATTCGTTCCGCAAGACCATCTGATCGGCAAAGCCTCTCTTGTCTGGTTCTCCAAAGAAAAAGACACCGGAGTGTTTGACGGCTACCGTTGGAATCGTTTTTTCCGGACGGTGAAATGATCTTCCGGGCAGCACGACAATCCCCCGAACAGTAACATAAACGACTCTCAAAACGTATAAAATGAAAGAAATGAAAACAGCTTATTTATCTTCAGCCTACCTCGCTCCTGTCGAGTACTACACCAAACTATTGGCATACGACAAGATTTTTATAGAACAGCACGACCACTATATGAAGCAAACCTACCGTAACCGATGCACAATTACCGGACCGGACGGCGAACTGGCTCTCTCTATCCCCACCGTAAAGCCCGATACACCGAAATGCCCAATGAAAGATATCCGGATTTCCGACCACGGCAACTGGAGACACCTGCATTGGAACGCTATTGAGTCGGCCTATAACAATACTCCTTTCTTCGAATACTACAAAGACGATTTCCGTCCCTTCTACGAAAAGAAATACGAGTTTCTGTTCGATTTCAACGAAGAACTCTGCCGACTGGTCTGCGAACTGATAGATATTCATCCGGTTATAGAACGTACCGCCGAATATAAAATGGAGTTTACCGCCGACGAAGCCGACTTTCGTGAAATCATTCATCCCAAAAAGGACTTCCGGACGGCCGATACAGCGTTCGTTCCGCAGCCTTATTACCAGGTTTTTGAATCCAAACTAGGCTTCCTGCCTAATTTAAGTATTATAGACCTACTTTTTAATATGGGGCCTGAAAGTTTGCTAATACTAAGCAAACATTAATCATATTCTGTCCAGCCACTGTAAAACAAAACACAAAATATAGAAGAGAAATCATCCTTCACCTCCTCCACATCGTATAACACTGTCTCACAACGTTTATTGGACATATAGATCCAATGTGGTGGGCATATAGCTCCAGTGTGGTGGATATATAGATCCAGCGCCTTGGGTATATAGATCCGATAACTCAGGTATTAATGCCCTGAAAAAGGGACGTTAATACCTGATAATTAAAGAATTCACACCTGGCAAAACATTAACAATTAGCATATTGCAAATTGCCATAACAGACATCCTCCCAACAATCCATTCTTACCAATCAAACACCTATTTTAATTCAAAAGGGACAATTCCCTTTATATCTCTTGACGAGCTTCCGATAATGGCCTCAAACCTACCCGGTTCGGCTACCCATTCGTGTTTTGCATCATCAAAGAAGCTCAATGCTTTTTTATCAATCGTCAGCGTTACCGCTTTTTCTTCACCCGGAGCCAGTCGCACCTTTTGAAAAGCTTTCAATTCTTTCACCGGACGGGGCAGAGAGAACTTCTTATCACTGATATAAAGTTGAACGACTTCCTGACCCTCGCGGGTTCCTGTATTCTTCACATTGACAGTGAACGAAATCGTATCATCGGCGGTCATTGTTTTTTTATCTGCGGAAGGTTTGCTATAAGCAAAAGTCGTGTAGCTTAGTCCGTGGCCGAATGGGAACAACGGTTTGATATTCTCTTTATCCGCCCAACGGTACCCAACAAAGATATCTTCATGATAGGTTGTATTAATGGTATCCCCGCTATGTTTGGACTTTGCCAGTTCTTCCTTATTCCCCGGATATTCACCCAGTTTATGAGCACCTACATCTTCCAACCTTACCGGAAAAGTGAAAGGTAATTTCCCCGAAGGATTGACGTCTCCTACCAATACCGAAGCAAGAGCCGTTCCGGCTTCCGAACCCAAGTACCAACCTTGAACAATGGCGGGCACTTCGTTTACCCAAGGCATAGCAACCGCATTACCGGAGATATTAACAAATATCAGGTTTTTATTTACTTTTGCCAGGTCACTAATTACTCTATCCTGCGCATACGGCAAACCTAAAGCAGAGCGGTCCGAATCCTCACAATCCTGGTGATTACTCTTGTTCAATCCACCGAAGAAGATAACATAATCCGCATCCTTAGCCACTTTTAGAGCCTCAGCAAGCAGTTCATCCGCCGAACGGTCATCCTTCAGGTTCTGCCCGGTTTTCACGCCACTATATTCACTGGTAGGATCACCTACATACCCACGGGCATACACTATTTCAGCCTGTAAACCAATACGTTTTTTTAAACCTGCCAATGGAGATACCTCATATTTTGTCTTCAAAGAAGAACTACCACCTCCTACTGTCATCATCTTAATGGCATTTTCACCGATGACAGCTATCTTTTTCACTTTATCCAAGTCGACCGGTAATACATTATTCTTATTCTGTAAAAGTACAATGCCTTCTTCACCAATTCTGCGCGCGGCTTGTCCGTGTTCGGGAGACCCTAATGAGCCGAACGGTTTATTAGAGTTCATGGAAGTACGGAAAATCAGACGAAGAATGTTACTGACTTTCGCATCCAGCTCTTTCGTCCCGGCTTTACCTTCCTTTATCAACTTCAGATAAGGATAGGCCTGGTAATAGTTATCATAAGCATTGCGGGTTCCGGTAGAAAGACCGTTTGTCCAAGAACCAAATTCCATATCCAAACCATTATAAATAGCCTGACCGGTATTATGTACACCTCCCCAATCGGATACCACTACCCCATTAAATCCCCATTCATCACGGAGAATGTCTTTGAGCAAGCGTTTGTTATGACAGGCATGTTCACCTTGATAAAGGTTATAGGCACCCATAATTGCCCACGCTCCCCCTTCTTGAACAGCCGCTTTGAAAGCCGGGAGATATATTTCATAAAGGGCACGGTCAGTCAAATGTACATTGGTAGTATGGCGTTTAAATTCCTGATTATTCAGAGCGTAGTGTTTTACGCAGGCTGCCACTCCGTTCTCCTGTACCCCCTTAATATAAGGGACTACCATTATAGAGGATAAATACGGGTCCTCCCCCATATATTCAAAGTTACGTCCGTTTAAAGGAGTACGACAGATATTTACCCCGGGACCCAAAAGAATGTCTTTTTTGCGGTAACGCGCTTCCTCACCAATACTCTTTCCATAAAGATACGACATTTCGGGATTCCATGTAGCCGAAAGACAAGTCAATGCAGGAAAAGCGATACAGGAATCGTTTGTCCACCCGGCCTGATTCCATTTATCCCACAAAACCTCGGGACGGATACCATGAGGACCATCTGTTGTCCATACTTCAGGAATACCTAGACGGGGTACTCCGGGAGAACTGAATTTGGACTGAGCGTGAATCATCGCCACCTTTTCTTCAAGCGTCATGCGAGTTAATGCATCTTTCACCCGTTCTTCAACAGACTTATTTGTATCCAGATATACTGGTGTCTGTGCCAAAGCAGGCAATGCAGCCGCCATGAACAAGCTCAATAAAGTTAATTTGAATTTCATGTTTGTTACTTACATTAAAGGCCACACAATTAGGCTATATTATTTTTAATCCTATCAATGACCGCAAAGATAGAATGCCCTTAACTCCATAAGAGGAGAAATCGTCCTTTCCATGATACATTTATGTCCTCTCCATTAAAAAGCTCATTTTTAACATCTCATTCTCGGCTAAAAGCTTTACTTTTGTATGGTAATCATAAACACGCTTAATCTCAAAATCCCCGCTATGAAAAGGAAATCGTTACTATGCCTATTTCTTATCATATCTGTTGCCATTTACGGAAATATCTATTTTAAGCATTTAGGCAAATCAGATGGTCTGTCACAAATATCTGTACTTTCTATCTGCCAGGACGAACTGGACAGAATGTGGTTTGGTACACTCGAAGGCTTGAACTGCTACGATGGGAACCAAATGAAAACCTATAAACCTTCTCCGGACAATAAAGATTATTTTGGCGGTAATGAAATATCACACATAGTAAGTGACAAACAAGGTAATCTATTCTTTACTTCTGATGGGAAACTGATCCGTTATGATCTACATAAAGATCGTTTTTTATCTCTACCACTACGCACACAAACTCTATTCGCACACAACCATACAATATGGACAGCTGTTAATGATAGTGTCTTCCAATGGGACCGGGAACAAGAAACATTCAGATTCGTCTACCAAGCCCCTTTCCATAAAACAATCATCCGCCTTTATGTAGATGCCAATAACAGTCTCTGGCTGGGTACCCGAAACGGACTTTACAGAACCGATAATATCCATAATCCTTCATCCCCCGTCTGCGTGATTCCAAATATCAACGTGCTTTCATTATACCGGGACAGCCGTGGAACGATGTGGGTGGCCACTTTCCGCAACGGCATGTACAAGATAGAGAACGGAATCAGCCAGCAATTTACCATCCAAAAGGAATTCGGTATCTCCAGCAATGATGTGCGTTGCTTTGTGGAAGACAACGAGGGAAGTATTTGGCTGGGTACCTTCAACGGACTGAACAAGATAGATACCTTAGGGCATATTTCTTACTATCAAAGAGGAAGCAAACCCGGAAGTCTATGCCACTCTTCTATTTTTTCACTTCACAAAGACCGGCAAGGTACTATCTGGGTGGGTACCTACTATGGTGGTGTCAACTACTTCAACCCCGAAGTGGATATCTTTCACCACTATACCGAAAGTATCGGCAACGAAAACGGATTAAGCTTTCCTTTCGTCGGAAACATGGTGGAAGACAAGCGTGGAGACGTATGGATTTGTACCGAAGGAGGTGGTCTGAACTGCCTGGAACGGGAAACCGGACGTTTCACTCACTACCTAATGGACGCAAAATCAGCCCACGGACCTTTCTACAACCTAAAATGCATTACCTACGATGCCGCAAACGACCAACTCTACATAGGTACTCACAAACAGGGCGGCTTGTGCTTCGACATTCCAAGCAAAAAAGTTGTCTTCCACTCCAAAGCATTTGGAAATACCTGGACAAAGGTAACGTTCAGAAATGAGAAAATCTATCTCCTTACGGGAGAAGGGATGTTTGTCAAAGAAGGAAAAGGGAACTTCCAAAAACTATTCCCTCAAATCCCGGAAGCAAATACAGAAGGAAGCAATTTTCTGATAGATTCTCAAAACTACCTTTGGATAACCCATTGGAGGAGAATTGTACGTATCAACATGAACAATCCGCAAGAAAAATATATCTATCAATACGGTGAAAAAGGATTGGGAAACTATTATGTGCAGAGCATGGCGGAAAGTCACGATGGTACCCTTTATTTCGGTACCTCCGGAAGCGGCATCTATCGGTTCGACGGAAAAAAAGAGCAATTTACAGCTTGCACAGATATTGATGCTGACTATTGCTACAATATGGATATCACCACCAAAGGTTATCTGGCAATCAGTAACGACCATGGTCTTCTCATTTATCATCCACAGACCAAGGAGAAGCAGCTAATTGATGTGGAGAGTTTGCACCTCTCTGCTATCAACGAAGGTTGCGGACTTCTGATTTGCCGTAACGGAGAAACCTTTGTAGGTGGTATAGAAGGTATGAGTTCGTTCATGAACTCCTCGTTGCAGAAAATAGCCCCCAATTACAACCTTTATTTTTCTTCTTTAGTAGTAAACAATCGGGTTATCTCCGTCGGAACGGACGATGGTATTCTGAAAAGTGCTTTACCCTTTGTCCGACAAATAGAGTTGAACCACAAAGAGAATAACTTCTCCATCAGTTTTTCTTCGAACAATTACGTTAATAATACTGACAGAAAAATATATGAATACAAGTTGGAAGGATTCAGCAAAGAGTGGAGCAAAACCAACGGTAATACTGTGGTATTCACCAATATCCCCCCCGGAAAGTATAAACTGGTAATACGTGAACAACAACAGAGTCTACTCGACGAAATACATGCTATCGAACTCCCCATCCTTATTCATCATCCCTGGTGGAACACCTGGTGGATGTGGATTCTTTATCTCTGCACAATCACTGTCATTGGCTGGAATATTTTCAGTGAAGCACGTTCCAAGATGCAACTCCGCGCCTCACTGGCACAAGAAAAACTGGAAAAAGAGAAGAATGAAGAACTGATACAAGCCAAGTTGCAGTTCTTTGCCAATATCTCTCACGAGTTTCGTACACCGCTAACACTCATTATCGCACAAATTGAAGCACTGTTACAAGTCAATAGCCTCTCTCCTTTTCTGCGCAGTCGCCTGACAAAAATCTACAGAAACACATTCCAGTTCAAAGAGCTGATCTCAGAGCTACTGGATTTCCGGAAGATGGAACGCGGGAAACTGCATCTAAACGTTTGCCAAATGGACCTCATCCCCTACTTGAGACAAATTCATCAAGATTTCATAGACCAAGCGAACTTACAGAATATACAGTTCATATTCCATACAGAAACAGAAAACTTGTTGTGCTGGTTCGATGGACGACAATTGAGGAAAGTCCTCACCAATCTACTTTCCAATGCCTTTAAACATACGCCCGAAAAAGGAAAAATAGAATTGTCAATCACTGATAAAGGAGATTCTATTTATATTAAGGTGATAGACTCCGGCAAAGGTATTCCCCCAAAGGCCCTACCGTTCATCTTCGACCGCTTCTACCAGGCGGACGAAAACTTTTCTTCACCCGGTAGTGGTATCGGCCTGGCTCTTTCAAAGGGTATTGTAGAACTACACCACGGTCAAATCGAAGTGCAAAGTGCAATAGATTATGGAAGTATCTTCACAGTAATACTACCCAAAGAAAATCTCTTTAAAGATGACAACGATGTCACCTTCATAGAGGCAACAAAAGCGGAATCTGCAACAATACTCGCACCATTCACAGAAACGACAGAAACAGAAGAATGTGCAGAAACACCGGAACCTATTTCCATTGGAAGGACGGACAAGGACTGCGTACTCATTGTAGAGGATAACGAAGAACTGCTCCAACTGCTCACCGATCTACTCTCGCCACTCTACCGGATAGTTATTGCGATGAACGGCAAGGACGGACTACAAAAAGCAATGGAAGAACGTCCCGACCTTATACTAAGCGATGTCATGATGCCGGAAATGGACGGTATTGAGATGTGTTCCAAGATAAAAACCGACTTCGACCTCTGCCACACCCCCGTAGTACTGCTCACAGCCCTCACTTCGAACGACAAAAAGTTGGAAGGACTGCAATGCGGTGCCGACGAATACATTGGGAAACCTTTCAACAACAAAATGCTGCAAGCTCGCATTGCCAATATACTGCGTAACCGAAAACTGCTAAAACAGAAATTCAGCCAGAAAATGACAACTAGTGAATCTCCTGCTGAAATTGAGATACAAGCACTAGCGCTTAACCCTATTGATGCCAAGTTTCTGGAACAGTTAGAGGAAACGGTCAAAGCCCATCTCTCAGACTCAGAATTCGACGTCGGTGCCCTAGCCAAGGAAATGGCTTTAAGCCGTAGCGCATTCTACAATAAACTGAAAGCCTTGAGCTGTATGTCTCCTAACGAGTTCATTATGAATGCCCGCCTGAAATACGCAGCAGAACTGTTGAGAAATCATCCCGAGCTACAAATCACGGAAATAGCCTATCAGGCAGGATTCAGTTCTCTACGTTACTTCCGGCATTGCTTCAAAGCCTGTTTCAATCAGTCACCACAAGAGTACAGAGGAAAGTGAAAAATCCCGTTCTGCTATTGTTGCTGAACGGGATTCACTCTTTGATACCCTGAGCCTATTGATTACATGTTTTTTAAATTTTATTTTATTCTTCGGTTGCTGCCCATTCTTTGGCGCCTTGTTCTTTCAATTTGCTAGTGAAAGCCTTCGCTTTTTCCATCGCTGCTTCCTCGTCAGCAGGAGCAGCATAAGCGTGTCTGTAGCCTTTCACCTTATTCCATTCACCACGGGTAAAGTCAGGAAATGCAACAGAGGCGCAACCATTGTCCATAGAGAGTTCACCCAATTCTGCCAAGCAACACCATTCTGCCAAATCATAAACGTCCATATCCAACGGAAGACCATTCTGCAAGCAGTAAACCAAACGGCTGTCCATGATGAAATCCATACCACCATGGCCGCCTACCTCTTTCGCCATCTCACCATACTTTTTCAGGATAGGATGTTGATACTTCTCTACTAAAGCTACCATCTCCTCTCTCGGCATGAAGCCATGTGAATTCAAGTCGTCCACCTTAGGCTGAACGCCGGAAGCCTTCAACTGCTCTGCATCAAGGGCGTACCCTTGAGTAGGATATTTATTGGCAAAACCCTTAGTACCCGTCAGTTGATAAAGGCGGTTGTAGGGTTGCGGAGTCATCACGTTATGCTGGATTTCGATGACCTTACCATTAGCGGTACGAATCAAAGTAGTAGTGTGGTCACCATTACGGAAACTATTACAAACAGAATCGGCATTTTCTTTCACCAAGTCCTTACCTACGACCGATTTGGTATCCATTGCTACTAAAGTCTCCATACGGTCACCACGATGAATATTGAGGGCCTGCGCCACCGGACCAAGACCATGAGTAGCATATACATCGCCACGATGACGCATATTATAATCCAAACGCCAGCCCAATTTGTCATCCTCACCTTTCTTCCAATAATGCTTCCAGAAAGGAGCAAGATTATGAATATAGGCACCCTGCGCGCGAATTACCTCACCAAACACTCCATGTTGTGCCATATTTAAGGTATTCATCTCAAACCAGTCATAACAACAGTTCTCCAAAATCATGCAGTGCTTACGGTTCTTCTCACTAAGATCAACCAGTTCCCAACATTCTTTCAGGTTCATAGCCGAAGGAACTTCAATCGCTACGTTTTTGCCATTCTCCAATGCGCATTTCGCCACAGGAAAATGATGCAACCAGTCGGTTGCAATATAAACCAGATCAATATCATCGCGTTTACACAATTCTTCGTAACCTTTATCACCCGAGTAAACAGCCGCTTTTGGTAAAGAAGCTTCTTTCAGATACTTTTGACACTTCTCAGCACGCTCCTTTTCATAGTCGCACAGTGCTACAATCTGTGTGCCAGGAATGTAAGTGAAACGTGACACAGCACCCGGCCCACGCATACCTAACCCTACAAATCCCACACGAACTACTTCCATCTTAGGAAGAGCCAGCCCGATGACACTCTCTTGTCCGGCAGGTCGTTCGGGAGTTTTCACTACAATTGTTCCTTTATTCCACTCCCATTCCGTACCCTTGTCGTTAACTTGTACAGTAGATTTCTGCATTGTACATGAACCAAACAAGAGGCATATGCCCAATGCTAAAAAATTTGTTATTTTCATACGTAATTATTAATTAAATTATTCTTAGTAGGCTATCTCATATTTCTTTTACTGCTCATACGCACCACAACCTTTCCTTTACCACCTTCCAATCCACATTCTGCCTCCAACATATTGTAACCTTCAATGGGATATTCACCCTTATAGGTATTCTTTGCCGGATAAGTTTTAAAGGTAGCTCCTGCCGGAGCGATGATTTCCATATAAAAATGTTTGCCTTCATGCGTCAAGCGTACCCGGTTCTCTTTTACTTCCACTTGTGCCTTGGTGGAAGCTATCCATGAGACTATAGACTGCGGGCTGAGTAAGTCCACTTCATCCGTTATCTCTATTGTGTAATCATTTAACAATTTGAACGTGCGGAATACAGAAGAAGCCTGATCTTTGTATAGAGTAGTCATATCCAGCTTTACAGAAGGCTGCTTCGCATCTGTATGCTCTTCGCAAACAAATGCCTCGCCATTGGCATACTGAATCTTATGGTCGATACTCAACGTATTATGGGAAAAATTGTTATTACGGAAATACTTCCAACGTTGTCCGTCAGGACGTCCGTCCCAAAATCCCGGTAGGGCATAATCATCAGCTCCCAGATCCTCTGTCCAACAAACCCCATTGCTTTCAACAATGAATGTACCTCCATCCAAATGTTGATGCGCTTGACGAGGTTCTCCACCCTTGGCTATCAAAAATAGAGAACCTTTCTTATTTCTATTCCCATTGAAAACTATTATATCATTAATTGTGTTGTGGTATATTTCTAAAGCAGGTATTTTCTCCACTTTTTTAGGTGAAGCATTGTCAAACCAAGGAAGTGACAGAAAGAAAAGCTGATGTAGAAGTAAATTATCCTGCATGGTCAATTTTAACTTCTCCCGATACCATTCAGCCACTTCAGGTTGGTTATACATACGGCTGAATAAGAAAAATGCCGGAGAATTTTGAGCATCAGCCCCCGCATTACCGAAATTAAAAAGACGACCGGACGGAGTAAGTGTCCGTTTTTGATAAAGCGCCGTGCGCTCCAAGCCGGGTAGTTGTGCTATACCTCCCTTTCCATTGTCATTATCAGCCACCGCCTTTAGGTAGAGAGTTAAATAACTGGTAGTATATCCCCAATAAGCAGGGCCCTCATAGCATACGCCATCCGGAGCAAAATGTTTCAGGCAGTTGGGCATATACTTGGCAGCATTATCAAGAATGACAGCGGCCTCTTTCGGATAATCTTCTGCAATACCCAAAGCGGCCAGCACCATACCAGTGTTACATACCACGTTCCAATTGGTTTCTCGTTTCGCCCAACTTCCCAAGCTACCCTTTTCGTATTCACGTAACACACGAACAATGGCACGTTCGTACAAACATTTCTTTACCAAGTCTTTAGTCGAAGTAGGCAGCGCATCATACAACCAGTCATAAGCAATAGCTACGGCAGTTGCCATTTCCGCAGTATCCAAATAGTGAGGTGGATCCCAGTCGGGATAGTTACACACCCACAATACAGCCTCGTTGGCGGCATCCAAGTATTTCCGCTCACCGTAGAGACGGTAAGCTAATGCAAGCGTACCCAAGCGGTTCACATAAGATCGGGATGTCCACAATATATTACCATATTTATCCTTTAGATAAGGTTTCTGCGGAGTAATCACCAATGTATCCGCTTTCGCTTTCAAGAACTCCGCCAACTCACTGGCAAGCTGATTGTTTTGTATCAACTGCTTCACAGCAGCTTCTTCTGCACCAGTGAACAGCAAGCGAGGGTGATTGGAAAGAAAGCGTTGCTGACCATACATATTGCAAACAAAAAGCAACATGAATACAACAACAGTGCATCTGCCCATATTTGCAATCGAATTAAAAAATAGATTTCTCATATTGAAAGAATTAAATACAACTCCCGTGAATTGTTTTTTATATCATGTAAAAACTAATCTGTCAATTTTGTCACATCCATACTCGGTTTCGGATAGTTTTTAGAAGCAATGTAGTGCTTTGTTTCCTCAATCATCTTGGGAGTGACCTCAAAATCATAGTTACCATAATCGCCTACATGAAATTTTCCGGTCTGAAAGAACCCCCACGCATCGAAGAAGTCCGTAAGATCTGTTTTCAGGAAATCACAGCAAAGCTTAATATACTCATACATATTATGAATAGATGCATTACCCGCCCCTTTATGAGGTTGGTTACGTAAATGCTCCATCAGGTCGGCATAGAAATCCTTATAACCAATCTTATCGGCATAGATTTGAATTTGCCAGAAGGGTATCAACTTATGGAAAGGATCCTTCACACACATGATAAACTGCTTTTCTGGCGCATCAAGTACTTTACTAAAAGCAACCTCATAAATATGACGCTTACTCAAACGACTGGAATCACCCAAACTCATAGTGCCATACATGGAGAAAAGATTATTGCTCACTTCTGTCATTCCTCCCCAAGTAAGCCAAGGACGCATCTGCATCACGTGTCCTATCTCATGATGAATACCCCAGTT